>NZ_JAENGN010000021.1:0-82636 GCF_016533505.1 Parapedobacter sp. ISTM3
CATAGCAATAGCGGTGATACCAGCGGCAGCAAAGACCCACCACTGAATGTTGATGTGGTAAGCAAAGTCGGTAAGCCAGCGGTGCATTGCCCACCAGGCAACCGGTAAGGCGATGCCGATGGCAACCAATACCAATTTAATGAAATCAGACGAAAGCATCTGCACAATATCTGCAATTGATGCGCCCAGCACCTTCCTTATGCCGATTTCCTTCACACGTTGCGCTGTGCTGTATGAAGCAAGGCCAAATAGTCCGAGGCACGAGATGAAAATGGCTAAAACCGCAAAGTTGACGAACAACCGGCCGAACTGCTCCTCGCTTCGGTATTGCCTATTGAAATATTCATCCAGGAAGAAATAGGTAAACGGCAGGTTCGGAACGGCCGTTTTCCATTCTTTTTCGATGGCCGCCATCGTGGCAGGCAGGTTCCCGGCGGTGAGTTTGACCGATACCAGATTCCAGCTTCCGGGCTCAATGCGCATGGTCAGCGGTTTGATTTTCCCTTGCAAGCCCCTAAAGTGGAAGTCTTTCACCACACCGACAATCGTACCTTCTCTGCCCCACTGTTTGAAACGCTTGCCGATCGCCTCGTTTGGCGAGTGGTATCCAAACAGGCTTACCGCCGCCTCATTGACTACCATCGCCTGCGTCGAATCCGTAGCAAAGTCGCGCGAAAAACCGCGTCCGGCAACCACATCGATGCCGTAAAGGTCGAGGTAGTCGAAATCGACAAAATACAGGTCGAGGTTAGCAATCTGCAAATCGCCATGGCTATTTTCGATTTCGGAGTAAGCGCCAGGATTGCCACCGCCCGGGACACTGCCGGACAGCGCCGTGGCTTTTACCGCAGGGATATGGGCCAGCGCTTGCTTGAATGCCTCCTTGGCGGGGCTGCCCTTCGTGTCTATCACCAGCGTTTGTTCTTTGTCGAAACCGAGGTCCCGGTTTCGCATATACCGCATTTGATTGTATACAATGACGGTGCCGAATATCAGGGCGATAGAAATGGTAAATTGTATCACAACCAACGCTTTCCGCAAAAATATTCCCCGTGTGCCGGAAGCAAAACGGCCTTTCAATACGGCTACGGGACGGAAACCCGATAAGACCAGCGCGGGGTATATGCCTGCCAGCAATCCCACGCAAATGGCGGCGAGAAATAAGATGCCTATATAGCCCGGGTTAGCGAAAAGGATCATGCTAACCTGCTTCCCTGCTAAATAGTTGAACAAGGGAAGCAAGGCGAAGGTGAACCCCAGCGCAAAGACAAACGCGATCAAACAGAGCAATATGGAGTCGCCCAAGAACTGTTTGATAAGCTGAGATTTAGCTGCGCCGACCACCTTGCGTATGCCCACCTCCTTTGCGCGTTCCGCAGAACGGGCTGTGGTCAAGTTGATGAAATTGAACGCGGCAATCAACAAGATGAATACCGCGACAATGGAGAAAATATATACGTTATTGATATTGCCCACATTGGACCCGTCGCGTGTCGAATAGAGGTATACTTCCTTGATCGACTCCAGAAAAAGGGTTACAAACATCTGGCTTTGCTTCATTTCGCTGCCATTTCGCTTTTCGAGAAAATCGGGGAACTTCGCTTGAAGACCGTCGGCCTGGGTGCCCGCCCTCAGCAGGAGGTAAGCCTCGGAGCCATAATTTCCCCACTGTTCATCCAGTCCAGCGTTGAGTTTCTGGGTGAGTGTGGTCATCGATACCACCATGTCTGCTTTCAGCCGTGTATTCTCCGGCATATCTTTCATAATGCCGGTTACCGTTACCGGAAGTTGTTCCTGACCGACGTGCAGTGTTTGGCCTACGGCGTTGTCGCTGCCGAAGTATTTCTTGGCCGATGACTCCGACAGCACCATGCTGAACGGTTCTTTGAGTGCCGTTTGGGCATCTCCTTCAAGAAGCGGGAAATCGAATACGGAGAGAAAAGCAGAGTCCGCAAATGCGCATTCGTCTTCCTGAAATTGTACTTCGTCCCTTTTAACGACGAAGTCGGCTCTCGTAAACCGGACGAATGCTTCCACTTCACCGAACTCATCGATGACATTGGGCGGTACTGCCCACGACGGGCCGTTGGCATTGATGGTCTCCGTCGGGGTTTTGATATCGGCAACCAGGCGATAAGTACGATCTGCCTTTGCATGGAATGCGTCGTAGCTTAGCTCAAAGCAGACATAAACAAAAATGAGAAAACTGGCCGTCAACCCTACAGTGAGTCCCATGATGTTGATGAAGGAAAAGACCTTGCTTTTCTTCAGATTGCGCCAGGCGAGTGTTAAATAGTTCTTGATCATAACTTATGCGTTCTGTCCCTCACTCATCCCTTAGTGCTTCGACCGGGTTGGCCACCGCCGCGCGGACGGCCTGCCAGCAGACAGTCAGCAGGGCAATGCCCACCGCTACGGCACCGGCCAGCACAAACATCCACCATTCGACGTCAATGCGGTAGGCAAAATCTTCCAGCCACGTGTTCGTGGCCCACCAAGCGATGGGTGTACCCACGGCAATCGATATCAGCACCAACCGGATGGAGCCCAGCGACAACAGTTCCACAATGCTGCCCACGCTCGCCCCCAGTACCTTGCGGATACCGATTTCCTTTACCCGTTGGCGCACCGTGTAGGTAGACAGGCCCAGCAGTCCAAGGCACGAAATGAAGATGGCAATGCCGGCAAATATATTGAACAAGAGTCCGGTACGTTGGTCTGTCGTATACTTAGCCTCAAACTGCTTATCCAAGAAACTGAAGCGGAAAGGAATGTCCCCCGCATACTGTTTGTATTGTTTTTCCACCGCTGCGATGGCCTGCTGCGCCGTTTGGGCGTTGGTACGCACGTACAGAATATTGCCACTCCACCAACGGAAAAACAGCAGAGGCTCGATTTTCTTTTTTAAGGGTTGGAAGTTGAAATCTTTCACTACGCCAATGATGGTGCCCGCGCGGCTATGGAAGCTGATGGGTTGGCCGATATAAGGTGGGACGAGCCCCATTTCTTTTATTGCCGCCTCATTGACGATATACAGGTTGCTGTCTGCAGGCGTACCCGAAAAGTTACGGCCTTCCAGCAGTTGCATACCCATGGTAGGGATGAAGTGCTGGTCGATGACAGCTTGGTTGATGATGACCTGGCTGTTGGCCGGTTTCCCCGGCCAGTCAAGGTCGCTGGTAGACGACTCATAATTAGCAAGGTCATAGATGTCAGCCAAGGAAACGCCGGTAATTCCCGGTTTGCCGCCGAGTTCATTTTTTATGGCATCGATATGTCCGCTTACCGCATCGGGCAGCGGTACAGTAAAGACATAATCTTTGTTGTAGCCCAAATCCAGTTTTCGGATATACTCCAGTTGTTTGCCGATGACCAGTGTAGCCACAATCAATACCATGGAGATAGCAAACTGGAATACCACCAGTATTTTACGGAAGTAGGCAGAGCCGATGCCGGAGGCAATCCTGCCCTTCATGGCCTGTAACGGATGGAAATCCGACAGCAGCAATGCGGGATAGATGGCGGTGGCCAGCAAGGTACCCACGGCGGAATAGCCCACTACCGTCCAAATGCCGGCATCGGTAGGCGACAAATGCAACTGTTTGCCGGCAATGAGGTTGTATACGGGAAGAAGCACGAAAATAAGTCCGAAGGCGGCCAATAGCGCGAAGCAAAACAGCAAGGAGGTCTCCGCGATGAACTGGAAGAATAGTTGCCGTCTATTGGCACCGATGATTTTCCGTATACTGACCTCCCGCGCACGCACCAGGGCCCGTGCCGTTGAGAGGTTGATGTAGTTGATGGCGGCGATGGCCAGTACCAGGATGGCGATGACGAGAAAAATCTGTACCATCCGTGCTGGCGCGTTGTTGCCGTCGGCCGCTACCAAATGCAGGCTGGCAAGGGGTTGCAGCCCGTAGCGGGTATCGCTCTTGCCGTTACGCGCTTTGTCGTATGCCGCTGTGAAACCGAGTTCGGCTTCTTGCGGGGCCGTGCCTTCCTGCAATTTGACGTAGGTGTGGAACGCATAATTGCCCAAGTCCGCGTCGATGGTTTTCCATTCGCCATTGCCGCCGTTTGCGGTGAACAGCTGCGCGTAATAACCCATGGGGAAAAGTGCATCGAACGCGAGCGTCGAGTTGTCCGGGAAGTCACGCAATACACCGGCAACGGTAAAATTATCGCCCCGGAATTGCAGCACCTTGCCCATGGCATCACCGTCGCCAAAAAACTTCCGTGCCGTCGATTCGGTGACGATAACACTGTTGTTATTCGGAAACAAGGTGGCTCGGCTGCCCTGTAGGAGCTCAAAATCAAACACGGTCAGGAAGGTGCTGTCTACGCAGGCGGCGGCAAAACCATCGAGCACGGTGCTGCGGTCGGCGTTGGCCAGTACCTGATCATATTCACTGTAAACGCGGACGATGGATTCGACACGCGGAATGGATTGGGCATAGACCGATAACGGGCCCGGTACACCTTCCCAAACCATATCCTGCCCATTCGCTTCGAAATGAGCAAGGATTTTGTATATGCGGTGATGGTCGCGATGGAAGCGGTCGTAGCTCCGTTCATGCTGTACCCATAGCAACAGCAGCACGGCGGTTGCCAATCCCAAAGCTAATCCACAGACATTGATGATGCTGTAGAACTTGTTGCCAACTATGTTGCGCCAAGCGGTTTTTAACTGGGTTTTCATCGTTATTTTTGTTTATGCTTTGGCCGTAGGCTATAAGCAATACGCGATAGCCTGCTGCCAAAATCACTCGTTTCTCAGTGACGATACCGGGTTGGCTATCGCTGCCTTGATCGCTTGTGAGCTCACCGTTGCCAAGGCCAATAGCAGTGCTCCCGCGCCGGAGAGGATGAATGTTCCCCAGCCAAGCGGGACGCGATAGTCGAAGGATTGGAGAAATCTGTCCATCGCCCAATATGCGATCGGAAAAGCCACCAGGCAGGCAACGAGTACTAGCACCACAAATTCTTTCGACAACAGCTTGGTTATCGAAAACACCGAAGCGCCCAGTACTTTGCGGACGCCGATTTCCTTGGTCCGGTTTTCGGCCATAAATGCAGCCAGTCCGAATAAGCCGAGGCACGAGATAAGGATCGTCAGGAATGCGAACAGCCCTGCCAACGTGCCCGTCTGCTGGGACTCGGCGAATTTTTTCGAATAAGCGTCGTCGACAAAGGTATATTCAAACGGATATTCCGAATTATAGCGTTTGAAGATGCTTCCCGTTCTGCGCAGGGCTTCTGCAGTGCTGAGTGCCGGGTTGAATTTGATGTGCATGGTGTTGAACCAACCTGCCGCTCCCTCAATGATCATCGGTGGGATGGGATCAAACGGCGAACGCATAATGAAATCCTTGATCACCCCGATGACGTGCCAGTCGCGGCCGTCGTCCTGTATGATCTGTCCGATGGGATCCGCAAAGCCCATCGCTTTCACTGCCGATTCGTTAAGGATAACGCCCAAAGAATCAGTGGGATACTTGGATAGGTCAAAATCCCTTCCCATAACCAGCGTCAAGCCAGCGGTTCCCACAATGTGCTCGTCCACACAGAAACGGTCAAAGACAGTTTTGTCGCCTGGCTGTTTGCCCTGCCATTGGAACCCCCAACTGTTGCTCCATCCCTCGGTGAGGGGAGAGCTGGTGCGGGTCACGGACTGTGCCACGCCGCTGTTAAGCAGCTCGTGTTTGATGAGCGCGCTGTTCTTGGCTACCTCGCCCTGCTCAAATACGTAGATCAAGTTGTTTTGGTTATAGCCGTTTTCCCGTTCTTTTCCGTACTCAATCTGGCGTTGTACGACCAGCGTGCTCACGATCAGGATAATGGCAATCGAAAACTGCACCACGACCAATACCTTCCTTGCACTGAAGGAGGCCTGTGCCCTCCGGAACGTCCCTTTAAGGACCTTTACGGGCTGAAACGATGAAAGGAAGAATGCCGGATAGCTTCCCGCCAATAAGCCGGTGAAGATAATAAATCCGATGGCGGCTAACCAGAAGCGTGCGTGGCCAAAGTCAATGGATAGCTCGCGCTCCACGAGCGCATTGAAGGCAGGCAGTGCCAGCAGTATAAGGCCCAACGCGATTACGCTGGCAATGAAAGCGGTAAGAATGGACTCGCTGATGAATTGCCCGATCAGTGAATGGCGGTAAGCGCCGGCTACCTTTCGGATGCCCACTTCCTTGGCCCGTTTTTCACTCCGGGCGGTGCTCAGGTTCATGAAGTTAATGCAGGCGATCAGCAGGATAAAGCCTGCAATGACCGTAAATAGGCGGACCATCTCGATGCGGCCGCCCGCGATCTGCCCGTTTTCATATTTCGACCGCAACCACCAGTCCGGCAAGGCGTGCAGGAAAACTTCGTTGTCCTCGTTTCCGTCCGAGTGGCGGATCGTGATATCTTGGATTTTGCTATTCACCGCGTCCCGGGAGGCTTTCGGCACCAGCTCCACGTAGGTTTGGACGGAATTGTTTCCCCAGTAATTATCCGAAGCGCCAAGTCTTTCCATATAAGTCCAGGGCATGAAGTACTCCACACCTTTGAACCGTGTATTGCCGGGCAGATTCTTTAGCACGCCCGATACCGTGGCTACATCCAATGTGTCGATGCGGATGGTTTTTCCCAGCGCTTCGTCTTTGCCAAATAGCCGCTCGGCCAGCGCTTCCGTGATCACGATATCGGTAGGGCGGATGAGTGCGCGTTTGGCATCACCGGCCAAAAGCGGGAAGCTGAACATCTGAAGGAATGCAGAGTCAACGAACGCACCGCTGGCCGTGAGCTTTTTGTCTCCCACGGTCATAAGCATGCTTCCGAACTGGGAATACCGGCTGGTGTTGGCAATCTCGGGAAACTCATTCTCCAGCGCAGGTGCCAGGGGCTTGGGTGTGGAAAACCAGGTATGCAGTTTACCGTCAAGCATGGATTTGTTGCCCGCAAGGTAGAGCTGTTCCCGCTTTGCGTGAAACATATCAAAGCTCATCTCGTTCTGTACCCAAAGCAGGATAAGCATTGCCGCCGCCATTCCGAGGGCGAGTCCGCCAATGTTCAGCACGGAATACCCCTTGCTTTTCTGAAGGTTCCGCCAGGCGATTTTTATGTAGTTCTTAATCATTATCCCACAGTTTCCATCAGCACCTGCCCATCGAGCATGCGGATGATGCGGTCGGCGTAGCGGGCGTCATGCTCGCTGTGCGTTACCATGACGATGGTGGTGCCGGCTTCATTAAGCTCCGTGAGCAACTGCATGACTTCATTACCATTGTTGGAGTCGAGGTTACCCGTAGGTTCGTCCGCAAGGATGAGCTTGGGTCGGTTTACTACCGCACGGGCTACCGCTACGCGCTGCTGCTGACCTCCGGAAAGCTGCTGCGGAAAGTGATTGCGCCGATGCATGATCTGCACTTTCTCCAACACTTCCTCCACCCGTTTCTTGCGTTCGGCAGCGGGCACCTTGGTGTAGATAAGCGGCAATTCAACATTCTCGAACACCGTCAGCTCGTCAATCAGGTTGAAGCTCTGGAAAACAAATCCGATATTGTGTTTACGCAAGTCGGAGCGTTTGCGCTCATTGAATTTAGCGACTTCAATGCCGTTGAACAGGTAACTCCCGTTGTCCAAATCATCCAATAGTCCCACAATGTTGAGCAACGTGGACTTGCCACAGCCGGATGGACCCATCACAGCTACAAACTCGCCTTCTTTCACGTGGATGCTCAGGTTATTGAGCGCTACCGTTTCCACCTCCTCGGTGCGGTAAAATTTTTGTAGTTCGGTAATTTTAATCATGTTTATTTTGCTTTCAGCAGTCGGCTATCGGCTATCAGCGGTCGGCCTGATGCGTGGTTCGTTATTTGTTGTTCTTAGCTATCGGCCCCGGAATGCTCCGGGACTTCGTGTTGCTCAGCAGTCAGCTTTTGGCAATCCTTGTTTTTAATCCTTATTCCTTATTCGTTGAATCCTTATTCCTGAACTATTCATTATCGTTCCAATTTTTTAATGAGTTGAAAATCAATATTATGGAATTTTTGGGTTTTTAGGACTGTTCGATATCGAACACCCTGCTGTCCGCTTGCGGACAATTGCATCGCCGCATAGCAGATCCTTCGCTTGATTGTTCAGTTTTATACCAACGGATGTACGTGCTTTGTAGCCTTGGGCGGTGCATTGTCCTTGGCTTAAGGATTCAGGAGCTGTTGTGGTATTCCATCTTTGGGCTATTCGGCCGCCACGTGGACATGGGTGCTATCGGAAACCCGTTCGCTTCCAAACGACATGAACGTGAGAAAGACTTCTATTTCAGTACCGGTCCAATTTGCCGATGCCGGAAGGATGCACGCCCCAGCATCACGGGTTGTTTCGTTGAGGAAATTTTGCCAAACACCCGACGCATGCGAATAAATGAGTATGGATAGCCTATCGGAGCCATAGGCATCTTCTGCGCCGGAGTTGTCCTGCCAGGAGATATGAAGCCCGCCGTCGGTCCATTCGGCGTTTACTGCCTCGGCACCCGGAAGGTTGCCTTGACTGGTACGGAATTGGCTCCAGTCGATTTCAAGGTGCGGATATTCTCCTTTAATCGCCTGTTTTTTGTTAAGGGAAAGTGCGAGGTTAAACGCACTCATGTTTAGCGGCTCCGCTACGTTGCGGAAGCTCGTGCGGATGAATACCGTCAAGGGTTTGAGCGCTTCCATAATGACCTTCATAGCCTGCTCATTAGCCAGCCGGGCCTCGCTTCTCGGTTTGTGGCTTTTACGTGGTAATCCGCGAATGACGTCGAGGCCCTTCCACTTGTAGCCAACCACACTGCCTACTTTTCCGCTGAAGCTCCCGTTTGGTCCGTTCTTGAATACCGCCATGAGTGATCGCCTTGTGTTATAATGTTTTATAATCAAATTTACATTGTTGGTTTGGATAATCAAAATATAAATAAAAGTTAAATAATATTTGATACGGGTTTTATTCGGATTTTCCCCTATGAAATCCCTATAAAAACCCTATTATATGCGAATAATATCTGATTGAAGTTGAACGTTTTTGGTGTTTCAATGTGTAAATAGGGTTATTTTTTGATTATCTTGCTTTTCTCCACCCTATATGTCGGCCTGCTTTGTTTTCTTTGCAATGCGAACATCAAACAATCGGTATGGCCGCTTCACATTACCCCTTTCCTTTTCCGGTACAGGAAGCGTTCACCAAACGGGTGGCGTATTTCTCCATGGAGTTTGCGATTGACCAGGCACTGAAAATTTACAGCGGTGGCCTGGGATTTTTGGCTGGCTCGCACATGCGAAGCGCCTATGCGTTGCGGCAGCACCTTGTGGGAGTAGGCATGCTGTGGAAGTTTGGTTACTATGATCAGGGACGCCATGCGGACCAGACATTGCGCGTGGATTGGCAGCAAAAGCTGTATGCTTACCTCGAAGATACGGGCATTACATTCACTATTCGCATCCATGATGCGGACGTCTGGATAAAAGCCTATTACCTGCCACCCGATGTCTTCCAGAGCGCCCCCCTGTACTTGCTGACAACGGATTTGGCCGAAAATGATTACATCTCCCAGACCATTTCGCACCGATTGTATGATGGCAATACGGCCACAAAGCTGGCGCAGTACATGGTATTGGGCATCGGTGGCGGAAAATTGCTTGATTTGCTGGGATATGACGCCGAAGTGTACCACTTGAACGAAGCTCATGCATTGCCGGTAGCGTTTCATGTGCTGCAAAAGTTCAACAAAGACCGGGAAGCATTACGGGAACGTTTGGTGTTTACCACCCACACGCCCGAAGAGGCCGGTAACGAGAAACATCCCTTCGACTTATGCCTGGCGATGGGTTACTTTAGCGGATTATCCAAGATGGAGGCACAGGAGGTTACCGGAATTGATGATGCGCAATTCAATCTTTCCTTAGCCGCGTTGCGGCTGGCCAGAAGGGCGAATGGCGTGTCCCGGCAGCATGGACGTGTGGCCCGTGAGATGTGGGGCCGGTATGATAATATCTGTGGTATTGGTCACATTACCAACGCCCAGCACTATCGTTATTGGGCGGATGCCGAGCTTTATGGGGCTGCAGATCAAGGAAACGATGCCCGGCTGGCCCAACGCAAGAAGGCCCTGAAACGGCAGACGTTCCTTACCGTGGCCGATCAGACGGGCCGATTGTTCAGCCCAGATGTGCTGACCATTGTCTGGGCAAGGCGATTTGCAGGCTATAAGCGCGCCGACCTGCTGCTTCGCGACCGCAACCGATTTGAGCGATTGATAAAGAATACCGCATATCCCATCCAGATTATCTGGGCAGGCAAGCCCTATCCGGGCGATCAAGGTGCCATCGATCTGTTCAACTCGCTTGTGCATCTCAGCCATCAATATCCCAATGTGGCCGTGCTCACCGGCTATGAGTTGGCGTTGAGTAAATTGTTAAAGCAGGGGGCCGACATCTGGCTCAATAACCCGCGGATACCGCGTGAGGCATCGGGAACCAGCGGTATGACCGCTGCCATGAACGGTGCGCTCAACCTTTCGACCAACGACGGTTGGATACCTGAGTTTATTAAACCGGGAGTCAACGGATTCTTGATACCGGAGGCGGACTACCAGCACATCGGGATTGATGAACAGGATAATCATGATGCGTATTATCTGTACGAGTTGCTGGAGCAGCAGGTGCTGCCGATGTATTATGAGCGGCATCACGAGTGGCTGGGCTTGGTGAAGCAGAGCATGGCAGATGTCCGCACTGCGTTTGGCAGCGACCGTATGGCCAGGGAGTATTATGAACAACTGTATAATTAGCCCCGATCCGTGTATCCGCCGCTCATTTTTTTAAACTACGATGACATTTCGTGTTTGAACATGTATTTGTTTTTGCTTTTCTTTGCTGCCCAAATCGATATGATATGAAAAAAATTAACGTATTTATTTTAGCGGCTGCCGCACTGATTGCGGCTTCATGCGGTAACAATGCGTCCAACAGTGCAGCGGTCAGTGAAGAACAACAGGTTGCTGAAAAACAGGGCGATATTTACTCGGTTGATTTAGCGGCATCAACGATCAGTTGGAAGGCGTTCCATAAAGGAGGCTTTGCGCCGCGCTGGGGAACACTGCCTGTTCAATCCGGAGAGATCGCCTTGGCTGATGGCAACATCACTGCCGGTGATTTTGTCATCAATATGGAAGGCTTGAAAGTGGACTCGGCGTCCGTGACGGAAGGCGATAAAAAGCATACCGATTTGGAGGCGCATCTGAAAAATGAAGACTTCTTCAATGTGACCACCTATCCGACCGCCGGATTCAAGATCACGCAGATTGCCGAGTTGGACGGTACGGCGGCAGCTGGAGCTATTGAGGGAGCAAACAAATTGGTGAGTGGCAACCTGACGCTCCTTGACAGCACGCTGAATATTTCCTTCCCGGCCAAAATCACCGTGACGGAAGGGCGAGCAGAAGTGCAGGCCCAATTTACCGTTAACCGTACCGACTGGGGGATTAAGTTTGGCACTTCCGAGGCTGACCCCGCTGAATGGGGAATCAGCAAAGACATCGAAATCGGTGTTGCGGTAGTCGCTGTCAAACAGTAATGGCATATTAAACTACAAACAAAAAAAGAGATGTTTACCGCATCTCTTTTTTTGTTATATACAGGCTTTATCACCCTTTCGTGCTGCAACCCGACTATGGCCGAGGATGTCGGTGGCACGGAGAGGCTTCCGTTACCGGCCTGCTGTCACCATGCCCGACGTCATGATTGATGGGATGCCAGGAAGATCGGGCTGCCGTTGACCCACGTAGCCGCGATGTTGATGCGGTCGTCAAACACGGCGAGGTCGGCATCCATGCCGATGGCCAGGGTGCCTTTCCGGTCTTGTATGCCTAAGATGCGTGCCGGCGTGGCGGTCATCATCTGCACGGCCTCGGCGAGCGGCACTCCGGCGAGGTGGACCATGTTGCGGATCAGCCTGTCGGCTGTGGCCACGCTGCCGGCAAAGGAGCTCCGGTCGGGCAGTTTGGCTACGCCGTCTTCAATAATCACGTGCAGGCCGGTTTGATGGTTTCCCAAAACGCTTTCCCCTGGGGGCATTCCGGCACCACGCATGGCGTCAGTTATCAACGCTGTGCGGTGCGGCCCCTTGAATTTATGTACCATCCTGAGTAAGGGGGCGGGGAGGTGAACGCCGTCAGCAATGATTTCAACGTCCATTTCATCCAGCAGGTAGGCCGCCTCGATGACTCCCGCATAGCGGAAACACGCACGCCGGGTAACGCCCGACATGCCGGAATAGAGGTGCGTTGTCAGCGTGTAACCGTTTTCGACCGCCGCGACAACGTCTTCGTATATGGCATCTGTGTGCGCCACAGCAGCCAGCACCCCCTGCGTGCGGAGGTAACGCCCGAACTCCAGCGCCCCCGGCAATTCGGGTGCTGCGCTCCAGCGCCGGATATGCGGCGAGCTGGCCAGTATTTCCCGGTATTCGTCGGGGTCGGGGTCGCGGATGTATTTCGGATCCTGTGCTCCCCGCTGGTCCAGTGCAAAATATGGCCCTTCCAGGTGCAGCCCGAGGAACTGTGCACCGCGGGTATTCAGCCGATTGGCCTGGTCATATACTCCCAGCGTTTTGAGCAAATCTTCTTTCTCGGCGGTCAATGTGGTCGGGCACATGGCTGTAGTGCCGTAACGTGCATGAATTTCAGCGATAGCCAGGTAAGCCTCCACGGTGTTGTCCATGAAATCGTGTCCGCCGCCGCCATGGATGTGCAGGTCAATGAACCCGGGAGCAACGTACCGGCCTTCTACGTCAATCACTTCGGCATCCGGAGTATCAATCGAACCGGGCTCCATATCCCGTATCTTGCCGTTCTGGATCACCAGGCAGCAGTGGTCAATAATCCGTTGAGGGGTGATGGCCCGGGCATTGATAATCTTGATGGGTTTTCCAAATTCCATTCGTTTAAGCTTATGTCAGGTCCACCGGCGTATCCGGTGGCCCTTAAATGCATAAAAAATCAAATATACATAACAGGGAACGAGCACCCAATAGCCGTCCCTAAGGGAATAATTGTCGGCCAGGTAGCCATATATCAGGGGCAGGAGTGCATTCCCGCATAGTCCCATAATCATAACGGATCCGCCAAGTTTGGTGAATCTTCCCAACCCATCCAGCGCAAGCGGCCAAATGCCGGCCCACACCAGTGAATTGGCCAATCCAAGGAGTACAACAAACCAGATGGAGACGTCCGCATTGTGCCCCAGCAGTCGTATGTCGCCCGAAAACAACAGGATGCCAAGCGAAAATGATAAACCCAACAGGGTGCAAGTCCGCAAAGCGGTCAATTGGCTGAACAGCTTCGGCGTGCAGGCAATGCCGATCAGGTAGCCGACGATGGTGGCCGCCAGCGTATAGGAGGGAAATGCCTTGGCCTGCAGTAAATCCATTCCCATTGAACCCGCATAGCCAATGATGGTATCAATGGCAATGACCTGCGTGCCTACGTGCAGGAAGATGGCAAACGCACCGAGGATAAGGTGAGGAAACTGGAAGATACTCGTTTTTCCCTCGTTCTGCGAGGCCACCTCGGCCGATTCGTGCTCGGTGTCGATTTCGGGGAGGGGTGAGTAGCGGACGACTAACCCCAAGGCAAACAATACGGCACTCACGCACGCATAAGGAACGATCACCCGCCGGATGAGGGCATCCAGTGTTTGCGCCCGGGTTTGGTCATCCATCAGCGGGATTTGCGCGAACAGCGCACTGTCCGTGGGCCGGAGGATGGCTGCAGCAAACGCCAGTGGCGCAAGGATGCCTGCCCCTTTGTTGCAGATGCCCATGATGCTGATGCGCTGGGCAGCCCGTTCTTTGGGACCCAGCACCGTGATATAGGGATTGGCGGCCGTCTGCAGGATGGCCAGGCCGCCGCCCAGTGTGAAGAGCCCCACCAGAAACAGTTCATACGTCCGCACCAGGGCCGCAGGTACAAAAATAGCCGCTCCCAACGCCATCAACCAGAAGCCCGCCATCATACCCCGCTTGAAACCCACCCGTTTCAGCAGGTACGCCGATGGCACGGATACAACGAAGTACGCGATGTAAAATGCAAAGGCTACCAGGTAAGACTGGAAATGGTTCAGCTCGCAGGCTATCTTGAAGTAAGGAATCAGGATGGCATTCACCCAAGAGACAAAGCCGAAGATGAAAAACAGCATCCCGATAATGCCTATCGAGATGACTGTTTGCTTTTTCGTGAGTGATTCCGCGGTGGTCGTAGGCGTCATACGCTGCTTTTAGAAAGTAGTTGGGCGGACTCGTTGTCCAGGAAAAAGCCGCAGCTCGGATGCTGTTGTAGGATACTCGCCGGATACCGGTTGCTTACCTCCTGTTCGAGGCTGTTTTTGACCGCCTGCGCCTTGCGGGCGTCGGGGACGGAGCAGATGATGTGTTTGGATTTCATGATCTGTTTTACGGACATGCTGATAGCCTGCAACGGCACGTCATCTATCGAGGCAAACCAGCCTTCATGGAATTGCTGGGCACGGCAGGGCGCATCAAGGTTCACCACGAGGTACGGTTTTTCGGTGTCAAAATCTGCGGGCGGGTCGTTGAAGGCAAGGTGGCCGTTTTCACCGATGCCTACCAGTGCCACGTCGATGGGGTGCTGGCCGATCGATGCGCCCAGCCGCTCAGCTTCGGCGTGTGGGTCAGCTTCGCCGTTGATGAGGTAGGCCGCTTTCAGGGGAGGGACATGCTCGATGAACCGCTCCTTCAGGTATTTACGGAAGCTGGCTTGGTGGGTGATGGGCAGGCCGATGTATTCATCCAGATGAAACATGGATACCTTCGGCCAGTCGATCCCTTCTTCGGCAACCAGTTGTCGGAGGGTTTCGAATTGGCTGGTGCCCGTGGCTAATATGATGTTTGCAAATCCTTGCCGGTCGATGGCTTCCCTGATCTGTACTGCCGCTTTTTTCCCTGCGGCTCTTCCTAACTCCTGTGCATTTGCAAAAACGTGAATGTCCATTGTTTGATGTCTGTATTGATAGTGAAAAAATTAAATTAACGTTACATCGGTAGTACCCCCTTTTTCCAGGGTGATGTCCACGGGTTGATTGGTTTTCCAAGCCCCATTGGTAAAATCGGGTAGATCGATCGGCGCGCTGCGGTTGGCTACGGACCATTCGCTGAGGGGAGCGATCACGCTCCATGTGGCCGCATCGTACACATCCATGTCTACGGGCAGGCCATTGCGAAGGCAATCAATGAGCCGCCAATCCATCAGGAAATCCATGCCACCGTGTCCGCCGACCTTTTTGGCAAGCTCGCCGATTTTTCGGACAATAGGCGGTGTATATTGCGCTTCCAACTGTGCGAACCCGGTTTCATCGATCCACCCTTCATGCCCCGTGGCAATACGCCCGGGCAATGGGTATTTCTGTGCCGTCGCTTTTGTGCCGCTAAGCAGGTGAATGCGTGAATAGGGGCGGGGCGAGGAGACATCGTGCTGCAGCATGATGGTACGGCCTTTTTCCGTGCGGATGGTGCTGGTGTTCATGTTGCCACGGAACGTCGGGCCGATATGTTTGCGTAAATCGGGGTTTTTGGCGGCCGCTTCTTCAGCGAGCGGGCCGAGCATAAAGTCGTTCGATGCCATGGAGGTCATATAGACCAGCCGATCGCCCCGGTTGATGTCCATGGCCTGGCATATCGGGCCGAGTCCGTGAGTGGGATACAGGTTGCCGTTGCGGCGGGTGTTTTCCTCCAGCCGCCAGTAGTCGTAACGCTTTTCCGGATCGACCAAACTATCAAGGATGTCGTGGATATAGGCACCTTCACCGTGTATCAGTTCGCCGAAAAATCCCTGCCGTACCATGTTGAGGGTAAGCAATTCGAAGAAGTCATAGCAGCAATTCTCCAGGATGACGCAGTGCCGTTTTGTTTTTTCGGAAGTTTCGACCAGTTTCCAGCAGTCTTCCACCGTGGTTGCGGCGGGAATTTCCAATGCCACATGTTTTCCCTGCTCCATCGCATACAGCGCCATGGGCGCGTGGAGTTTCCAGTGTGTGGCGATGTAAACCAGATCGATGTCGTCGCGGTTACATACCATTTTCCAGGCCTCATCCGTTTCGGTATACAGGGCCGCTTCATGCCCCGGCCGCTTGATCCGCTCTTTGGCTGCTTCGGCTTTTTCCGGCCGGACATCGCAGATGGCGTTGATGGCTACGCCCTGGATGTAGCTCATGCGTTCCACGGCGGCGCTGCCGCGGTTGCCCACACCGATAAAGCCGATGCGCACAGTCTCGATTGGCGGCGCGGCATAACCGCTCATGTTGAAGTGCTGTGTATGGGGCTTTTCGGCTTGTGCGCGGATATGGGCTAAGTGGTCGTCTGCGGCCTTGCCGGTTCCTGCACAAGCGCCTCCCCACACCGAGGCACTTACCAGCGAGGCTCCGGCAAGCCCCGATTGCTTCAGGAATGTTCGTCTATTGCTCATTGGCTAATCCTTCCGTTTCGTTTGTTTTTATTTCAGTTACAAAGGGTGGGCAGTCCAGTTGCCGCACCAGCGTTTCAATTTGCTTGATATAATCTTGGCGTTCTTGGTCGCCCAACAGCCTTCCGGATAAGGTACGTGCACGGTAGATGGTCGTGGGCGTACCCGCCATGGCCAGGAGCAGCGGAATGTCCCCCCACTGCAGGATCCGGGGCACATGGATGGCCATGGAATACGCGTCAATGCCTTCCCGGGAATCAAAAAGGTAGGTGCAGGGCACGTCAATGAGCCGGAGCCGGTCGGGGTGCTTTGCGGATAACGCAAGGGCATATGCCGTAGCAACCCCAGCCTCCCGGTAGGCTTCGATGCAGACGCTTGTGTTGC
Source organism: Parapedobacter sp. ISTM3 (assembly GCF_016533505.1). Lineage (NCBI taxonomy): Bacteria > Pseudomonadati > Bacteroidota > Sphingobacteriia > Sphingobacteriales > Sphingobacteriaceae > Parapedobacter > Parapedobacter sp. ISTM3. The sequence continues at coordinate 16,883 of NZ_JAENGN010000021.1, forward strand.
CGAGGCGCTCGGTGCAGAGTTGTAGCAGCAGCTGGATTTCGGCAGCCCAGATACCCATGACGGGCTTTCCAAGCCAAAGTGAGGAACGCGCCAGGGTATGGAAAGGTGGCAGCCCCCCGTCAATCCGCTGGGCCTCATCCGAAGCCTGCTCTCCCGTTCCCCATAGGTCGGCCACCATCACGCCATATCCTTGGCTCCGCAGCTGTTGGATGCGCTGTTGGGGCAGCTTTGTCTTGCCTGCACCGTGCAGGAGCAAGATATAACTGCCGCCTTGTTTGGGTTTAGTAAACAACACGGGAATGATATTTCCCGCATCGGTTTCGACCACCAGCCGTTGCCAACCGCTGTCTGCCGTCCCAACCGTGATTTGCCGGGCAGCAAGGGGTTGGGCATTCAACAGCTGCCGGAGCGTATCCTGCAGACCGGACAGACGGCGGCGCGTGTTCTTGGCCTGCAGCGCGCGCAGGCGCTGGCCTTCTTCCTGGCAAAAGCGTTCGGTAGACCACACTGCTTCGTCCCGGTTGCCATCGGGATATGTAGCCAACAGCAAAGGGTCAAACAGTTGCACGGGAGGAGTTTCCTGCGGGATGCCCGTCCCTTCCCCTTTCAGGTGGTGGTTAAACCAGCCGAGCAGGTGCTCCCGCATTTCTGCGCTATAATCATGTCCTCCTGCCGCAATGTGATAGGCAATGCGATCGGCGGCGCCCAGTGTACGGTATACGGTCTGAGCCTGGCGGAAAGATACCAGCATCTGCTGGGGCATAAAACTTGGATTCTTTTCTTCCACAGCGTTGACGATTTTCAATGCCCGTGGCGCCACCAGTGCCAATATCCCGCCTTCCTCGGTATAGGTCAGCCCGTTGGGGAGCAGCTCACATACGCAATTGCTGTTCATGATGTACGAGCAGAATGTGCCGACGCTTACTACCGGCATTACGGCTTTCACCCGTTCGTCGAGCGCGGCGAGCCACATGGACTGGTTGCCGCCACCACTCGCGCCTGTGGCACCGATGCGGGTGCTGTCGACGAAGGGCAGCGACGACAGCAGGTCGATGCCGCGCATGTTATCGGCCAGTTGCAGGCCCATGAGGGTGTGGCCGGTCGCCATGAGCGAAGCGCCGAGGTTGGCCCCGTGGTACTCCTGCTGGCCGGCAATGGTACCCCGTTCACCGGCACCCCAAGCGTCCAGTGCAAGGCACACATACCCACTCCGTACGAGGGTCTGTGCTACGGCCTGGAACAACGGATGGCGGCGCCCGTCCGGCCAATGGCCATGAGTAACCACTACCGCAGGGAAGGGGCCACCGCCATCGGGAACATACAAATTGGCTGGCGCCCAAATGCCCCGTTGGGTTTGGAAACTGATGTTGCGTACCGTGAATCCTTCACCGCGGACGGCACCGGTTTCGCGCATCTCCAAAGGAAGGTCACGATGATACGTGAGGGCCAGATCACGGTTTACCTGCGCTTTAAGCGCGGCGGCGTGGACGAACCATTCCGGTGCAGCCTCCGGTACCAGGTGTTTGGATGCGGCCCTGGCGCCATCCAACCGCAGCTGGATGGCCGTAAGGTCGGTCCGGACACCGTCAAGGACGGGTGGCAACGAGTTTTCTTGGCCCGATGAGGAAAGGGCGATGGTACTGATCATGACCATCAAAAATAGCTGTTTTGTTGCCAAGGCTACCACGTCTCGACGGATTAATCGACGTCCCACCATACACGCGTAGCAGCGTTGTCTGCGCCGTTGAGCAGGGCACGTCCCTTTGCCAGTTCCGCTGCATTGTTGTTTTCCTCAACAATGGGGAAAGGCATGCGGTTGATGAATGTGCCTTGGGGCAAATCGGGGTTGTTCGACTGCACCACGGGATACATGGCCGGAAAGCCTGTACGGCGGAATTCCGCCCACGCCTCCATCCCGTCGGGAAAGATTGCCAGCCATTTTTGTACACCGATCTGTGCCCGTTGGGTTGCGGCATCCGCGGCCCAACGGATGGGGGTATTGGCCACGGCAGGCGAGTTTTCCGAATCGCCGGGTGCCACGGGCGTCGCCGTTGATATGAGGTAAGCGTCAATGGCTGCTTGGTTGGCCCCCCATTGGCTGAGGCTCACCGCGATGCCCTGTTCGTAGCATTCTTGGGCGGTGGCGCCCATGTTCCACCCGTTGAGGGCTCCTTCTGCCCTAAGGAACCAAGCTTCTGCCGCATTCATGACGTGTTGCCTGGCCTCCAGGTTGGGCATCCACGAAGCGGAAGCGGCATTCCATACCACCCAGTATGTGCCTACGTTGGCGTTTTGCGCACTGGTGTTCCGTGGATTATTGAGTGCGGCAGCCGGAAGGCCGTTACGTAGGCTGTTATATTCGCCGTTGGTCACATCGGGTTGGAAATACCGTTGCAGGCGGGGGTCGGCGTATCCCTTAAGGTAGGAAGCCATGGTCGAACTCATCGCGAATTCGTTCCAAGCGGCCACCTGCGCCAACCCGTTGGTGTCGTTGCCCCGGAGCGATTTGAGCAGCGATGCATGCTGGCTATTGTCGGTCATCACACCTGCTGCAACCGCCGCTTCGGCTTCGGATTGAGCCCGATCGGGGTCTACCAGGGATATCCGTAAGGCCAAACGCAGGCGCAGCGTATTAGCAAACGCAATCCACTGGTTTACATCACCATCGTACATCAGGTCGAACCCTTGGAATACCCGGGCATCGGCGCCCAGGGCATTGAGGTCGTTGACCGCCTGATCCAGCCGTTTGAAGAAGTCATCGTAAATCTCCGCTTGGCTATCATACGGGATTTCCTCGATGGGGTCAGCCGCCTGGAAGTAGGGCACTGGGCCGAAGTGGTCAGTGAGGCGGTGGAAGGCATACACCCACAAAATATGGGCCAGGGCCTGCTCTCCCGACGCGGGCGGCGCGTTTTCAATGATAGCCTTCAGCTGTGGCGCCGTATTGGTGTAAACCACCGTCCAGAAACGCCGCTGCCAGTCGGGAGTAAGCACATAACGGTCTGTCTGGAAGGAAGTAACCGATAAGGCATAATACTGGGCGTACAGATCGGCCCCCAGGTTTTGCACTGTCTGGTAAAAACTTCTATCCATCACGGCAGCCGATTGGGCCCTCGAAAACATGAAGGGCATTTCTCGGGCACCGACGTTTGGCAGCGCAGACGGGTCGGAGTTTAAGTCCGTAAAGTTGTCGGTGCAGGATATGGCCAGCAAGGCGACAACCAATATCAATAAGCCATTTAATTTTTTCATATTTCGTACGTTAAAAAGACAGTTTGACATTGAGTCCTACACTCCGTACCGGCGGCAACAGCCCTGCTTCCACTCCCTGATAGTTGCCGATGCCGAGGGCGGCCTCCGGATCAATGGGAATGGTGCGCCGTTTCATACCGGGGATGTCAAGTGTAGACTTGCCCCGGTACAGGAAAAACAGGTTGCGTCCGGTAAGCGACAATTGGGCCCGTTTAAACGCGCTTCCGCCCGGCAACGCAAAGGTGTATCCGACTGACGCTTCGCGTAGGCGGAAGTTGGTGGTCGAATAGGTGAAAAATTGCCCCCATGCATCGCGGCCATTCTGTGAGACCGCCGTCCAGAACGTCTGGGCGTCGATCGCTGTCGTGTTGGGCGACCCATCGGCTTTTACACCGGGAAGCACCAACCCGCCGTCGCGGTATTCGGTGGTGTATTCGCCAAGCCCATAGGCACCTAAAAATGAATCGGTACCGGATACCATTTCGCCGCCCACGCGGCCGTCGAACAAGAGCGACAGGGAGAACGCCCCATACCGGAGGTTGTTGCCCCAGCCCAGCAGGAAATCGGGGTTAAAGTTGCCGATCTTCTGGTTAGCCGTTACGATGGGGAGTCCGGCATCGTTGATCAGGAAGTTGCCGTTGGCGTCCTTTTCCCAGGCGAAGCCATACAGGTCGCCGTAAGCCCCGCCTTCAACGGCCACGACGCTGGCTAAGCGCGTGCTTGTGGAGAGGTCTGCGCGGTTGGAGCGTTCGTGCAAGTCGATAATCCGGTTTACGTTCCGGGAAAAGTTGATGTAGGTGGTCCAACTGAACCGTTCGTTCTGTATCGGTGTGCCATTGAGTTGCAGCTCAATACCCTTGTTTTCGATGTTGCCGGCATTGATGTATTGCCGGTTGAATCCGCTGGCGAGCGGCAATCCGATGAACAGCAATTGGTTGATGGTGTTCGTTTTATAAAACGTAGCTTCCAGCCCGATGCGGTTATCGAGGAATTGCCAGTCGAGGCCCAGCTCATACGCACGTGTCAGCTCGGGTTTAAGGTTGTGGATGGCGCGTGTGGCATCCCGGCTTACAAAGCCCTGGCCGGCGCCCAGGGAAAAGCGGTACAGTTGGTCGAGCAAGTAAGGCGCTGCATCATTGCCCACCTCGGTAAAGGAAGCCCTTAACTTGCCGAGGGACACCCAGTCGGGCAGGGTGAAGGCGTCCGAGAGAATGGCCGACAGCCCCACTGAGGGGTAAAAATAGCTGTGGGGTGCAGGCAATGTGGATGACCAGTCATTCCGTGCAGAGACATCGAGGTAAAGATAATCACGAAAATTGAGCTGCATATTGCCATATACCGACTGCAATTCGCGCTCGATGGCCAATACATTGTTAAATGCGGGTGTGGTGGCAAACGCCAGGTTGAACTGGTTAGGGATACTCAATCCGTTGGCCATGTTTTGCAGGCCGTTGCTTTTCCGGGTGAGGAGGCTGCCCCCTACATTGTAATGAATGGAAAAATCCGCCGACAACCTGTTTTCGCCCGAAACCAGTACATCGATATTCCGTTCACTCCGTACGGTATTGGTTTCGAAGTATTGCCCGCCCGGCTGTACGTTGCCAAGCGACACGGTGCCGTTGTAATAACGGCCGGTCTCCTTGTCGTCATATCGGTCAAAACTATAGCGTGCCATCACGCGCAGCCAGTCTGTAAGCTCATAGGTCGCAGAACCTAATAGGGTAATACGGTTGCGTTCGTCGTTGACCGAGGTGCGGTTAAGGTCCCAATAGGGATTGTCGAAAATGGACGAGGTGGTCCAGTATTTCCGTGTAGGTTCTCCGGTGACGGGGTCTGTCCCCTCGAAGTCCCGCAGCTCATCCTCACTCATGTCGCGCGGCATGATGTACGTACCCATGGGTGTACCGGTATCCCCCAGTCGTGGCTTGTTGTGTACCTGCTGGTTGACATAGGTGATTTTCGCATCGGTGCTGAGTTTCGAAAAGAAGCGGTTGGTTATCCGGAGGTTAAGCGTATTCCGGTCCATTTTGTTGCCGGGCAGGATTCCGGCGTTGTGGTTATGGGTATACGAAGCGTAGCCTTGCATCGTTTCTGTACCTCCGGAGAGGTTTATGGAATTGTTGACCGTCGCGCTCGTTTGAAATACGCTGCGGACGTTGCCGGGGTACGTGGTGGCAGGTGCTCCCCAGCTTTCTGCGGCGGTGGCGCCTGCTGTACCGCCATTGCCCCGGCCGTAAACGTTCTGGTAATCCATCAACAAATTTGGCTGGTCGACGCTGATGCCGCCATTGTAATCAATGGCCAACTGGCCTGTTTTACCACGTTTGGTGGTGATCACGATGGCGCCATTGGCGGCGCGGCTGCCATAGAGCGCCGCGGCTGTCGCCCCTTTCAGGATATTGACCGACTCGATATCGTCTGGATTCAAATTACTTGCCCCGTCGCTGCCTCCATAAGAGTTGAACGTGCTATTAGCCTGGGTGTTGGGCGAATTGTCAATGGGGACGCCATCCACAACAATCAGTGCGTTGTTGTCGCCGCTGATGGACCGGTTGCCGCGGAGGACGACCCGTGCGGCGGCACCCGGACCGGTTGCCGCAGGCGTGATAACAGCGCCGGCCACTTTACCGGTCAGGCTGGTCATCACGTTACCGCTGTTATCCCGTACTTCGTTGAGCTGTTCAGACGATAGTTGCTGCGTAGCATAGCTCAACGAACGGGTTTTTCGGGTGATGCCGAGTGCGGTCACCACCACTTCGCCGAGCTCTTCGGCAGCAGAAGGATGCAAAAGTACGTCATACGCACTCGCTTCGGCCACGGTCACCTGGTGGCTTTCATAGCCCATATAGGAGAAGGTCAGCACCTCGCCCGTTGACACTTGTAGCATGAACCTTCCGGCGTCATCGGTAGCAGTCGCAGCATGGCTGCCCTGTACGTTGACCCCGGCCAAGGGTTGTTTGGTCTGTGTATCCATGACCCTACCGTTGATTGTTCGTTTTTCCTGTGCATGGGTGTGAAGCGCTCCAATGGCTTGGCAGAGCAGAAGCCAAAGGCCATAAACAGCAATACGTTGTTTCATCATTTACATTTTTGTTAGTTGTTTGCAGTTACATGATTCCGATGCCCCAGGGCATATTATTATTTGTTTACTCAAGCATGTTCCGATCCCGCTATTTGAATACCCGGTTGTACGTAATTGGTAGTCCAAAAATATCGACGCCATAGGGCTAAACCAACGGATCTTCCGTTTATATTAGCGAGAACGTTACCGAAAATAAGGTATAAGCAGGAGCTTATTTGCGTATCTTCGCTTTCCGGTTATAAGCGCGTTTATATGCCTGAAAACATCACGATCAAAGATATCGCCCGTCTATTGAATATATCGGTGTCAACGGTTTCCCGTGCGTTGCGCGATGCGTACGACGTCAATCAGGAAACACGGGAAAAGGTGCTTCGGCTCGCAAAAGAACTCAACTACAAGCCTAATTTCGGAGCAGCCGGCCTGGCCGGAGGTGGCACGCGGAACATCGGCATCATCTTGCCTTTCATCACGAACTACTACTTCTCGATGGTCATTACCGGAATCCAGGAGGTTGCTTACTCCAGGGGATACAACATTGTTTTGTATGTGACCAACGATGCTCCCGACCGGGAAGAAGATGTTTTAAAGAATCTCAACACCCAAAACTTAGACGGCCTTTTGGTATCCATATGTTCCGATTCCATGTCCAGGGGCTATTTGGAAACGATTATGGCGCAAGGTACGCCGGTTGTTTTTTTCGACCGGGTGTTGGAACGGATTGAGGCTTCCAAAGTGAGGCAGGACGACTATAACGGTGCTTTCGAAGCGGTGGAACACCTCGTCCAGCAGGGGTATCGCCAAATCGCGCATATCGCGGGCCCCGTTGATCTTGAGTTTACCCAACAGCGCTTGTCCGGATATCTTGCGGCTTTGGAGAAACACGGACTGGAGCGGGACGACCTGTTGATCGTGCACTCGGGCTTTTCCCAAGCCGATGGTGAGCGGGATATGGAAATGCTCCTGGCTGCCGGATCGCTGCCGGATGCTATCTTCGCGGTAAATGATCGGAAGGCAATCGGTGCAATGCTTACGCTTAAGAAGCATGGCATCGCCATTGGACGCACGATTGGGGTCATCGGATTCACGGACGATCCGATGGCTTCCATCATCGCGCCTACGCTATCCACTGTCGCCGAGCCCGCCTATGATGTAGGCAAGATCAGCTGCGAGCTGCTGTTGGAGCACATTGTCCGGAAAAATAACTTCCAACCGCGGGAAATTGTCCTGCCGGGCAAGCTAATTCCCCGCGAATCCACTTCCCGCATAGCCTCTACCACCGAGCAAAATGCAGTAACCTGACGTCAAAGCGACTGGTAAATAAAAAATATTCAATAATATTAATTGTTGTATTAATATTATTTAGTTTTGCATTGATAAATTTAAGCTATGAAGTTAAAATTTCCGGTTCATTGTCCAAGTTGCTCGGGTATCCTCACGGTTACTGAACTCACCTGCGGCAACTGCGAGACCCGGGTGTCTGGAAACTACGTGCTGCCGGTGCTGATGCAGCTCACCGCCGAGGAGCAGGAGTTTGTTCTTCAGTTTTTCCTGAGCAGCGGCAGCCTCAAGGAAATGTCTGCGCAGACGGGCAAGAGTTACCCGACGGTTCGCAATCGATTGGATGATATGATAGCCCATATCAGGCAACTGGAGCAGCAACAAAAGACAAAATAAACATGATGCTATGCAACAACGTGCTTTAGTCAACCCTTTTGCATACTACGCTGAAAAACGGCTGGTCGTGGTCGGGTTGGCGGCCACAGCAATCGGCTCGGTACTGGGGTGGTTATTCAACGCCCGTTTTGATGGTGTGCTGGACCTCCACTTCGTGCAGCAACTGAGGGTCTGGCAGCCGCTGCTGGACAATGGCATCAATATCCTGAGCCTTACCCTGCCCCTCTATCTCTTCGGGTTATCCATCAATGGTAAAACTCGGCTAATAGACGTAGTGGCTGCAGTGCTGGTTGCACGCATTCCATTCTATGTCCTTCCCTTGGCAAACATAGGCGGTTACATGTACGGCGCAGCCAACCAGTTGGTGACCGGCACGATGGAAGGAACTCCGGTAGGAATGGGTACGATTGCGGCCAACATTGCTTTTTTTGCGGCGGCCGTATCGGCGATGGCCGTTTTCGTTTTTTGGCTGTTTCAGGGCTTTAAGACCGCCACCAACAGTAAAAAGGCCGCGCATAAATGGATTTTCGGGGCGTGTATTGTACTGAGTGAGGTGATTTCAAAGATGATGCTTGTACTGGTTAGCAAAATTTAATTCCTATGCGGACACTTATACTTTTCTTTCTCTTCCTTGCAGCCAGGCTGCAGGCGCAGGACATTAGCGGTACCTGGCAAGGAGCGCTGGATATCTCGGGGATCAAATTGCGCGTGGTGCTGCATATCAAACATACCGAAGACGATTATACGGCCACGATGGACAGCCCCGATCAGGGTGCAAAAGGTATTCCGGTTGCATCGGTCGCCTTTGCAAGCCCCGTGCTGAAGCTGGAAGCACCCGCTATCGGGGCTCGTTATGAAGGTAGGCTGAAAGCCGATACGGTAATCGCCGGCACCTTATTCCAGAATGGTGCGGAGCTGCCCCTCGAACTGGTGAAGCAGGCTGCCGGGGCGGGCGATACCTCCGATGAACGGCCACAGGAGCCGCAGCCTCCTTTTCCTTATCACATTGAAGAGGTGAGCGTGTCCAACCGAGATGCGGGTATCACCCTGGCGGGGACGCTGACGAGACCATTAGGAGGTGGGCCGTTTCCGGCCGTGGTGCTTATCAGCGGCAGCGGTGCGCAAAACCGCGATGAGGAGCTATTCGGACACAAGCCCTTTTGGGTGATCGCCGATTACCTTACGCGGCACGGATATGCCGTGCTGCGCTGTGATGACCGGGGGGTGGGAGCTTCGACGGGTAATTTTGCGGCAGCAACTACCGCTGATTTTGCATCAGACGCCTCGGCAGCAGTCGATTTTCTCCGGTCGGCAGCAGCCATTGACCCAGGTGGTATTGGCTTGCTGGGCCACAGCGAAGGCGGCATGGCCGCGGCCATGGTGGCGGGTACGCGCAGCGATATCGCCTTTCTCGTGCTTTTGGCATCGCCTGGGGTCCCTTTGGATAGCCTCCTGATGACGCAAACCCGGATGATCGGCGCAGCTTCGGGGCTTTCGCCGGCTCAGCTTAGCGCGAATGCCCGGCTAAACCGCCAGCTTTATGATCTGGTGATTGGGGAAGACAACCCAGACGTGCTGGACAGTAAACTTGAGGGGTTCCTATCATCTTCATTACAAGCAGCAATAAACGACAGCACGATTACCGCGGATGAAGCCACTGCTGCTGTCAACCGGCAAAAAGCGCAGATCAACACCCCGTGGATGCGCTATTTCCTGCGATTCGACCCCGCAAAATACCTCTCGCGCGTGACATGCCCGGTGTTGGCCTTGAATGGCGACAAGGATTTACAGGTCGCTGCTCAGGAAAACCTTGCAGGAATTGCGGCAGCACTGCAAGCAGCGGGAAATGACGAAATAACCATCAAAGTACTTCCCGGCCTAAACCACCTTTTCCAGGAAAGCAGGACCGGCCTTCCCTCGGAATACGGTACCATCAATCAGACCATCTCTCCGGCGGTATTACAGGCGATCGCGGAATGGCTCGATCAATACGTGCGTAAAACGCAAGTATAATGTTTCATGCATTCAGCCATTTCAAGATATCAGGTTCGATGGCTTCCGGCTTGGTGGTGGGTGCGTAGCGCTTGCGGGGCCTGCCATCTTTGTCGATAACGAACTTCGTGAAATTCCACTTGATACGGCTGCCGAACAAACCGCCCAACTGGCTTTTCAGGTACCTGAACACGGGATGGGTGTCTTTGCCATTGACATCGCATTTCTCGAACAGCTGGAAGGTTACCCCGTGATTGACTTTGCATGTTTCCTCCACGGTGTCATTGGTTTCGGGCTCCTGCCCCATGAACTGATTGCAGGGGAATCCCAGCACGACCAGGCCCCGGTCTTTATAACGTTGATGCAGGGCTTCCAGACCTTCAAATTGCGGTGCCAGGCCACATTGGGTGGCCGTGTTGACCACTAAGACCACCTTACCCTTGAAGGTTGACATCGGAATGGCTTTCCCCTGTGGGGTATTGGCGGATAAATCGTGGAACGTCGTTGCCATAAGGCTAAGGTACGGAAAATCCGTTTATTTCTATTTCCAGTTGTTGGCTTTTTGGCTGGCACGCTCACTCCGATCACGCCCCTAGGCCAGAAAGCCAACAACCGGAAATGCTGTGAATAGCTCAGGTCTGAAAATTGTCGTGCATCCGCATGGCATTTATTGTTAAGTACTTTGTATTTTTATCCCCAGTATTTCATAGCTATGTTATCCACAAGTCACCGGGTGTTTTTGGAAGTGGCCGCCCATCTCAGCTTTTCCAGGGCCGCGAAATTGCTCTTCATAAGCCAGCCTGCGGTTAGCCGGCACATCAAACTTTTGGAAGAGCAATATAAATTCGCGTTGTTTGCGCGTTCGGCCAATGGCATCCAACTGACATCGGTAGGCGAAAAAGTTTACAGCTACTTGTCGGAAGCACAGGAGCTCCAACGGAAAATCGATTACGAAATCAGCACCTTGCAATCGGAACAGGCGGCAAAGGGAAACCTCTTGATCGGCGCCAGCACGACGGTCTCGCTATACATCATCCCGGCCTTGGTGTCCGGTTTCTTGCAGGAGTTTAAAAAGGTATTCATCCGGGTAGTCAACCGGAATATGGAGCATGTCATCCATGCGCTGATGAATAAGGAGATAGATCTGGGCATTGTCGAAGTGGACAATAAACTAGGTGCGTTTAGCTACGATTATTTTACCTCCGACCGTATCATTGTGGTCTGCTCCCCCTTGAATCCGATAACACGGAAAGATACATTTACCTTGGATGATTTGGTAAAGGCCCCCATTGCGCTGCGGGAAAACGGTTCCGGCACCCTCGCGGTGGTACAGCGGGAACTGGATAAAGCGGGCGTATCTATTTCAGATCTGAATACGCAGGTGCGGTTGGGCGGCACCGAGGCGCTTAAGAACTACCTGTTGGCCGATAGGTGCATCGGTTTCGTACCGCAAAGGGCCGTTGCGAAGGAACTGGCCAGCGGTGAGCTGGTCGAACTTACTATTACCGGGCTGACGTTTGAGCGCGATTTTTTCTTTGTGAGGCGAAAAGGTGATGATTTTGAGCTGACCAAGCGGTTTATCCGGTTCTGCAAGCAGCAGACCGTGACCGGCAGCCCGTCGTCCAGTAGCCTCAATGTAATTCCTGAAGCAGGATAAAAACGGCCATGCCGATGACCAGCCACCCGAAGCCTTTTTGAAGCTGCGGACCCGATACCTTGCTTGAGGCCATCAATCCCAGCGAAGCGCCCAACGTGGCAAGGGCGGTGAAAGTCAGCAAGAATGGCCACTCGATAGCGGGGTTGGGCAGGCTGCCCAGAAAGCCGATGAAGGTATTGACCGCTACAATGAACAACGTGGTGCCCATGGCTTGCTGTACGGATAGGTTGCCCAGGAATATCAGCGCAGGGATAATGAGAAAGCCGCCTCCATTGCCGACCAAACCACCCAAAGCACCAATAATGATGCCTTCGGCGATAAATAGTGGCCATGTCTTTGTAAGCGATTTGGGGTTGGCTGCCCCTGCCGCCGGTTTCCGGCGCACCATGGAGATGCCTGCCCCGAGCATCAGTGTGGCAAACAGCAAAAGGATACCCATTGGTTTTTCAAGGGGGAAACCGCCGATATGGATGACGGGGTCGGGTATCCGGGGAAGGAGCCACTTCCGCGTCAGGTATAGCGATGCTACGGAAGGCAGGCCGAAGGCACATACCATGCGCCAGTCGACCAACCGTGCCTTCCATTTGCTTGCTACGCCGATAAAGCTCGTGGTGCTCACCATAAACAGTGAGTAGGTGGTCGCGAGCAGCGGATTGATATGGAAAAGGTATACAAAAGACGGAATGGCGAGCAAAGCGCCACCACTTCCGGTAAGGCCGATAATCAGGCCAATGACCAAGGCCGAGCTGTAAGCGATCATGTGGTAAATTTGCCGCAAAGCTATGACCTCCCGGGATATCCCGGTGTTCGAGATTCGTTATCGGCTATAAGCGCTTGTTATAGCGATGGCGTCATTCATCCCGCAGGCTTTCCGCAGGATTGGCCGATGCAGCTTTTATGGCTTGGAAACCGACAGTAGCCACTGCGATGGTGAGGGCGATTAGTCCGCCTAACGCAAACACCCACCATTGGATAGTAATGCGGTAGGCAAAATCATCCAACCAGGTGTTCATCAACCACCATGTGATGGGGGTGGCAATGAGGAATGCAACGCCAACAAGTGTTACAAAATCCGCAGACAATAAACGTACAATGTTGGAGGCGGAAGCGTCGAGCACCTTGCGGATGCCGATTTCTTTCGTGCGCTGAACGATATTCAGCGATGCCAATCCCAGCAATCCCAGGCAGCCAATCATGACCGCAATGGCCGAGGCGGTCCAGATCAATTTCTGCTGGACGTACTCCGCAGCATACAACTGCTCGACCTGTTCGTCAACGAATTGGTAGTCTAACAATTCAGCAGGATAGCGGGCTTTCCACTCCTGTTCGAGGTGATCGATAAACGAGGCGATTTGTCGGCTATCCAGCTTGACGGCGATAGCCTGTATACGGTCTTTGTGGTATCCGATAACCGTCGGCTCGATGGTTTGGTGCAATGAGTGCGTGTTGTAATCGTGTACCACGCCCACAATGACGCCGGGGGCTTCGCTGTACATTCCGCCAAACAGGAGCGGCTTGCCGACGACCGCCGCTGGTTCTTCGAGGCCTAATTGCCGTACCATGGTTTCGTTGACAAGGTATTCGGCCATGGCCGCATCCGTCCGAAGGTTGCGGCCGGCTAATAAATCTATGCCAAAAGTCTGGAGGTAGGCACTGTCGGCAAAAGTGGAACGGGCAGGCCAGGTTTCCCATTCGGATCGGTCGTCGAAGCGCAAGGTGCCGCCGCGCTGGTCATGGTTGGCCGGCGAGCGGAAACAAAAGCTGTAGGATAGCACAGCGGGCTGCGCATCGAGATAGGTTTTCCATGGGCTGGGGTCTTTCGTGCCTTTAGGCAAAGCTATCATCAGCACCGAATCCCTATCAAAACCGATATCGGTGGATTGCAGGTAATGTACCTGTAGCATGATGACAAGGGTGGCCATGAGCAGGCATTGCGAGAGCGTATTCTGGATGATGACAATGGTTTTCCGCCCGCCCGAGGTGCCAAAGGCGACCTGTTGTTTCAATGCATGAAGGATATTCAGCCGACCGATTATCCAAGCTGGATATAGCCCGGCAGCCAAACCCGTAACGAGCCAAGCTGCGGCTGCTACAGGAATGAGTTGCGACCAAGGAAAAGGCGCCAATGGTTCGGCGGCGAAAAGGTGTTTGTTGGCCAACGGTAAGGCCGCAAGCAGCAAACCGATGCCAAGAAGGGTAGCAAGCGCTGCGGTACCGAGGGATTCCACCATGAATTGGCCGAACAGTTGCCCATGGCTGCCGCCAAGGGCTTTCCGGGTGCCAATTTCGGCACTACGTCGTGCATACTGGGCCAGCGAGAGGTTGACGTAGTTAAGCAGCGCCATGATCAGGATGCCCAAGCCGATGATACCCAACGTGGCCAAAAGGGATTGTTGCACGGTGCCGCCATAGCGGCTGTCGAAATGGAGGGTCGATAAGGGTTGCAAGCGGAATTGGAATTGACGGCCAGCCGCTGGACCGAAGGCTTCGTTGGTCAGCATTTGCAGTCGGTCTTCGATGTGCGAAGGAGGCGTGCCGCCCGCTAAACTTACGTATACTTGATTGGGACTATTCAGGTAACCCCAGAATGTGAAAAACTGGTCGTCCATTCCCGGAATAACCGTTTTTAAGGACGGCAAGGAGATGTAATAGTCGCTTTTCAGGCTGGTATTGGAAGGCCGGTCGTCAATGATACCCACCACTTGCAAAGGAACGTTATTTTCCACATGGATGGTCTTTCCCATGGGATCAACGGTGCCAAAGAGCCGCTTGGCAGCGGATGCCGTGAGCGCTACGGTTTGTGGCTGGTCGAGACCGGCGGAACTACCAGCGAGCCAATGATAGTCAAATAGCGCAAACCAATCGGACGAAGCGAATGCACCTTTCTTGTCAGAGCCGAAAATCCGGTCGCCGACGCGAAGGGTAAAATCTTGGTTGACCATGGCATACGCGGCATGGTCGATCCCCGCGATGTCGTTTTTCAGTGTTTGGTAGATGGCGTAGGATACCCCGCCATAGTGCTCGGTTTTTTCAAGGTGGAGATCGTACACAATGCGGTACGTGGTGTTGGCGTGTTGGTGGTGCGTGTCATAGCTCAGGTGGTAGCTGATGTACCGGTAGATAAACAGGCCGCACGCAATGGCCAAACCTAAACCAACGATGTGGATGGCCGTGTAATATTTACGCCGTTTGAGGCTTCGAAGTGCAGTTTTGATGTGGATCGTTAGCATGCTGGCCATCGGTAATCACTTTTCTTCACCCAAAGATAACAATCTTCGCCAAACAAGCGCTGGCCTTCACCGTGCAGGGAGCACTAAACAGAACGTGCCACGCTGCCAGAAACAAAAAACATTAAAAATATTTTGATATTACGAATAACTTCGTACTTTTGAAATACGAAATAAATCGTATATAAAATATGGCGCATATAAAACCAACGGAAAGCGAGTTGGAAATTTTACAGATTTTATGGGAGAAAGGTGAAGCCAGCGTGCGGGAGGTTCATGAAATTTTGGTAAAAAACAAAGATGTGGGTTATACAACCACGTTGAAGATGATGCAGATCATGCACGAGAAGGGACTGGTAAACAGGGATAGTTCAGCAAGGACGCATATCTATAGCGCCAATGTGAGCCGGGAATCGACGCAGCAACATTTGCTTGACAGGATGATTGCTAATGTGTTCAATGGATCGGCTGCGCGGTTGGTTATGCATGCATTGGGCAACAATACGGCTAGTGCGGAAGAAATAGCGGAAATAAAAAAGTACCTCGATAATTTAGAAAAGTAACGGTCATGGAAAATTTTGCACCATTGATTTTTAACGGGCTGGGGTGGGCGATCTTTCATTCGCTTTGGGTGGGGGCTGTCCTTTACGGTTTGTTGATGCTGGTATTCCAGCTAAGCAACTGGCGGGCCAAGACAAAGGCGTCACTGCTGGCGGCGGCACTGTCGGTATTGTTGACGTTTTTTTGCCTAACGTTTTTTTACGATTTGATTAATCGCATCTTGTCCAGCCAGCCCATAACGGTCACAGGCAGCGATATTGCCCTGCTCCAATTGATTGATTACGACAGCTCGGTGTCTATACAATCACATATGGAGCGTTATTTTCCTGTGGTTGCCGCGTTTTATATCCTCGGTGTGTTTTTACAATCGGTATTGGTCGTCAACGGCTTCCGGAAATTGCATGTCATCCGGAAGCAAGGGTTGCTGGAAGTGCCTGATTCGTGGAAAACGCTGTTTGCCAGTACAAAACAACAACTCGGGCTCCACAGGCCTATCGCGTTCCATCTTTCCACGCTGGTAGACCTCCCCATGGTCATCGGGCATCTAAAACCCATCATTTTATTTCCCATGGCGCTTTATACGGGTATGCGCATGGATCAGGTGGAGGCGGTACTTATCCACGAGCTGGCACACATCAAACGGAGTGATTATTTCGTGAACCTTGTCAAAACCCTAACGGAAACATTGCTGTTCTTCAACCCCTTTGTGTGGCTTATCGGCAGGATGCTGGAGGTAGAAAGGGAAAACGCCTGCGATGATGTGGTGGTGGGGTTCATGGGGCGGCCTGTGCAATACGCACGGACGCTCCTGTGGTTGGAAGAGCAACGGCAGCTGCCACGCCACAGCCTGGCTATGCAGGCCATCGATAAGAAAAAACAATTGTTACACCGTATCCAACGAATGACCAACATGGAAAAAAATTATTTGAACGCCAAGCACAAACTGGCTATCCTGACCTTGATACTTGGTTGCATCGCGTCGCTTGCCTGGGTGAAACCTTTTATAAGGGATGCGGCGCCAATTGAAACGACTGATTTACTACGCGCTACCATTGGTGAGCAGACCGGCTTTCCAGCGGATTCGGCAAAGGCAGTGACGTTCCGGTCGGTAGCAAGTGATACGGTGCCCGCGGGTAAAGAACCGTACATCACGTTCATTGGTAAAGATAGCGATACGCTGATCTTCGACGAATATGAAGACCTTCCTGACAGCCTAAAAGAGGAAGTAGATCACCGTCGTTACTTAGCCGACTCCCTCCGCATTATGTACAGCTCATCCGCTTGGAAAGAGAAAATGGATAGAATGCGGTTGTCGAAGGAAGAACGGGACAAAATAACTGCGCAGGTACAGCGGCATATCGATTCGCTGAACAAGCTTTTCGAGTCAAAAGAATGGAAGGAAAAATTTAGTGCCATCGCACAAAATACGGATGTCATCCGTAGGCAAACGGATTCCATCCGCGCTTATTTTGACTCGTCTGCATGGAAGGATAAACTGAAAGCGCATGCAGATTCGCTAAGCGCATTTTTCAATTCTTCGGAGGGAAAAAAGGCAAGGGAGCGATTGAAGCAACAACTGGAAGACAATAAAGCGAATATTACGGAATGGCGCGATATGATTATCCAGCAGGACCGGATTACGCAGCGCTACCTGGATTCTGTCAGGACATACCTGAGTTCACCGGAGTGGAAAAGCAAGATGGAAGAATGGAAGAAAGCATCAAGGGGTGATGATACCACGCTCGTGTGGCCTTCCATGACCCTTACAGGAAAGAAACACCATGTAGAACAACTCTTGGAACAAAGAAGGGTGATGCAACAGTACGAAGCACTAAACCAAGAAGCGTTGGATGCCCTGCAACAGCACTATGCAGTTGTCAGCGAGGAGCAAATGCAGCGGTACCTAAAGGCGCTTAAGCAATTTCAAGAACCGTACATCGACGGTAGTGTCAAACCTTGGGTTCGTTTGGATAGCCGGTAGGCTTACTCATCCCTTAAACTCCTCGTCGGATTGGTCAACTCGGCCATAGCATCTTGCCGACAATGTGTGATCTTCCCCTGTTTTTGCGGATTTACGTAAAAATTCTCGTTATTCCCGAAAAATTTTTGGCGTTTTGCGAAGAAAATGCGATTTTGCTTGTGAACATACTGCCCATATCAACTAACCACGATGGATAATTATGGAAAAGAATCACTCCGCTCTGAACTGGAAAAACATGTTGTGTTGGGCGCTCATTGTATTGGCTTTCGCCTGCAATAAGGATGAAACCCCAAATATTTCCTCGGATACCGATCCTGTAGTCGATGCAAGGGGCTTTTTCGACAGAAAAGGACACCCACAGCCGATAGACACCATGGGTGTGAGCTACAGGTATAAAAAGGGGGCCTTGCCCCTGTGGGATGCCGCAAAAGTGAGGCAAAGGGGAGATACCACAATCATCTTTGTGCCCGTTGTCCCGCAGGAGAATTTTTTTATCGTCAACGGCGATGGAGATGCTCAGGCGGCACTGACGCCCCAACTGCGCGCGATGAAGTGTGCGGGCAAGCCATGGTCTTTTTCACTGCTTACATATGTTCCCGAGGACGGAGGTGAACCGGTGGCCGGTTTCACAGGCACGGTACTGATCAACGACTGGTTTGAGGGGACAACCGGTTATGTGCACTTGTATGATGGAATGCCTTTACAGAAAAATGTACGGGAAAGCATCCGCAAACAGATGGGTTGGGAAACGTTTTGTTATGACAAGACGGTATACGGTTGCGTAAACGGGATATGCAAATTGTACCATGTGTCTGGCAGTACCTGCATAACGGTCTATATAGAGGATAACGATAATGGCCAAGGCCCCGTCCCTGAAGAATACGATCCGCCTGGGGGTGGGCCTCCTGTAAACAGTCCGCCACCACCGCCACCACCTACTGAAAGTTGGGACATCAACAATGAGATTGATGATCCATGCTTAGGACAGACCATAAATAAAGCTTTGGATCGATCAGAGCCAGTAATGGGTTTAATCACCGACATTATCCGTGAGTTGGACGGTGACAAAAGTGTTGAAATCAATGTAGTGGACGGCGTCACACCAAGCGGTAAGCCGGGAGAGGCGATCAATCAAGACCTAACAACCGTGGGCGGTATTCCCACTAAGTTTAGTGCGACAATTATCCTTCATGAGACTTATATGCAGGATGTGTCGCAGGAGGGAGCCGTCGCCATCTTTATTCATGAGGTACTGCACGCGTATCTCGCAAAGGCTGACCTTATCAGTGGGGCACAGACCAATCAACACCAGACTATGGCCACAAAATATGTAGCCCCTATGGCAAGTTATTTACAGGGCTTATTTGGTATATCCCAGTTCGATGCGTTTTCATTGGCTTGGAGCGGATTGACCTATACGGGTGCTTATGCCAGTGTGACTTCTTTCGATATTGGCGGAACAACTTATTCGAAAAGCGATATCGTACAGGCATCTGCAAAATACATGGGCAGAGGAGCAGATGGAAACCTGTTGAAGGGAAAAGAATTATGCGATGATTAAAAAAATGATGCGATGATGAAAACTATCGTAAAAGTTGTGCTTATCGCTTTTTGCAGCGGATCCACTGTTAGCGCTGTAGCGCAAGAGAAAAAATACATCATGGTGGACATGCTGGATAGCTTGGACAAGCGTGACGAGCGGTACAGTTTAAACCGATATACGCTGAAGACCAAGGAACTGTATGGCGTAGACGAAACCATCGAACTATACAATGTACACCTTAGTGGCCTCATTCTGTTTTCCGTCTTGCCCGACTTTACCGGCAATGAAAACTGGAGTGAAGTAACCTTGGCGGATATCCGCAATGAGGTGTTCGACGAACGGACCTTCCGCAGCACCATGGAAAAACATATTTTGTCGGAAAGCAGCACAGATAAGAAAACGATGCAGTATAGTTTGGTGAAAACAGACGATGGCAAGTATTTCAAAAGTAATTTTTGCCTGGCGGAGTTTTTTTTCATGGATGATTATCCGTCTTTATTTAATGTGCCATTCGGAACGATTAATATTCAACAGGACTTACTAAGCATTCGGCAAATGATGGATGTTTATTGGGATTCGCTCAACATACCCCAACATTGGTCTTTTCCCTTGGATGTACGGCAATTGGGAGGTACGCTTTTACTACCTAATAGACGGCTCCTCCAACGGGAGTACCTTTCAAGGGAGCTGGATATAAAAGATGAACCCGCTTACCAGTTTTGGACATTTACGGATTGGAATAGCCATGATACTTACAATCTCCATCGGGGCATTGATCGGTTCATTTACATGCCCGGCAAGGGAATAGTGGGTGGGTCGTACGATTTCTATTTCCTGTTTGAAGAAAATTGGGGTTTCATCGAAAAGGGCAGGGATAGGCATGCCAAAACCAAGGATGAACTATGGGAAAACATCCTTGAGGAAAAAGTCATGCTGGCCGAGGAGCTGAAATGAGGACATGGTGCCTGACCATCCATGACAGGGACGCGATCCAGTCATTTAACGGAACGAAGGACAATGGGAGTGCCTTCAGGTTTTGCTCGCTGCATAAACCTGGCTCACGCTATTTACAATGGTTGGTCAACGTGTCTTCGGCATAAACCTCAAATTCTTCCAAAACAAGATCAGCACCAACCAAACGACTGCACACAGCACGGTGACTTTCATATCCCGCAACATCATCAGGGCATGGATGGAAGCCGCTACCAGCAGCGAGTTCGTTTTGTCCGTGGCGTAAGCCATGATGATCGATACGATAATACATAGCAGGACGAAAATGTGAAGTCCGCCAAACGGGTCGAAGCTATCAAAAATCAACAGATGCCAAAACGCCCAAAGTATGCCGGTGATAATGCCTTTTAACCAAAAAGGTATAGTGCTCAATTTGTCGTTTAGAAACCCGCGCAGACGCTTTCTTCAAGCAGGTCGTAAATCAAGGTCGATAAGCAGAATATAAATGCCCATAGATGTGGATTCAGGCTGATGTTATTTTTGAATCCGACGACCGTATAGGCGATTAAAAAAACACTACTGAAAAGCAGGCCGGCCAGCGGCCTGTTCCCAAGCAGCGTGGTTCGCCGCTCTGTTTTGAAAAGACGGTAAGCGAGTATGCTGGCAAGTAACAGTCCAATGCCGTGATTCCAATCAAAAGGAACCTTGAGGGCAAACAACCGCATCCAAACTTCACTAATAGCATTCGCGAACTGGATCAGCAAATACGTCAACCCACAGGCAAGCAGGTAAAAAAGAGCGATGTTAGCTCATTTTATTTGGTCATTCATCCCTTAAACTCCTCGTCGGATTGGTCAACGCGGCCTTGATGGCCTGAGAACTCACGGTGAGCAGCGCGATAAACAGCGCACCGAGGCCAATGGCGGCAAACACCCACCAATGGATACCGGTATGGTAGGTGAATTTATTCAGCCAGCTGTCCATTACCCAATAAGCGATGGGGAAGGCCACAAGGCAGGCAATGCCGACGAGTGTCAGAAATTCCTTGTTGAGCAAATTGACCAACGACAATACCGACGCGCCCAATACCTTGCGGACCCCGATTTCCTTGGTACGGTTTTCGGCCATGTAGGCGGCAAGACCAAACAGGCCGAGGCACGAAATGAAAATGGTGAGGAAGGTAAAGAGACCCGCGATGTTGCTTAGTTGTTGGGTATCCCTGAACTTTGCGGCATACTCCTGATCGATAAAGCTGTAATTGAACGGTTCGTTGGGGTTATATTCTTTCAGAATTTGCCGGGTTTTATCCAGCGCGGCCTGTGTGGGCAGGCCGGGGTTGAATTTGATATGCATGACGGAAAACCAACTGTTGGCACCATACATCACGATGGGCCGGATTTGTTCAAATGGAGAACCCATGATCACGTCTTTCACCACACCGACGATGTGCCAGTCCTGCCCGTGGTCGCGGATGGTTTTGCTGATAGGCTCGTCAAGGCCCATGGCACGTTGTGCCGATTCGGTAATGAGTGCCGCGTTGGAGTCGGTGGAAAATTTGGCGAGGTCAAGGTCCCGCCCCTGTACCAGCTCCAAGCCGAGGGTTGTCACCGC
Organism: Parapedobacter sp. ISTM3; assembly: GCF_016533505.1. Taxonomy (NCBI): domain Bacteria; kingdom Pseudomonadati; phylum Bacteroidota; class Sphingobacteriia; order Sphingobacteriales; family Sphingobacteriaceae; genus Parapedobacter; species Parapedobacter sp. ISTM3. The sequence goes on from NZ_JAENGN010000021.1 coordinate 38,414, forward strand.
TCCTTCATCGACATGGAGGCGGTCAAACGTCTGGGTGTTGTCGGGTGTCTTTCCATCCCAATCGATAAAGCCGTTGCTCCAGATGCTTGTCACGGGGGAGAGGCTCCGGGTAATTGACGTTGCTACGCTATCCTTGAGCAGCGCATGCTTAATTAGCTGAAAATTCTTGGCAATGTCGCCCGACAGGAAAACATAGATAAGGTTGTTTTTGTCATACCCGTTCTGGCGATCCTGCGCATGCTGGATTTGCTGCCGGATAATGAAAGTGGCCACCATGAGCATGATGGCGATGGTAAATTGCAGCACCACCAAAGCCTTGCGCGGGTTGACTGCCTTGTTGAACCCTTTGAACGTGCCTTTGAGCACCTTCACCGGCTTGAATCCGGAAAGGAAGAAGGCCGGATAACTTCCCGCGAGGACTCCCGTAAACAGAATTACACCCAAGATACCTGCCCAGAGTGGGATGCTACGGAAGTCGATGGCCAGCCGTGTGCCTACCAACTCACCGAAAGCAGGGAGGCTGACCAGTACAATGGCAATGGACAGTGCACCCGCAAGTGATGCCAACAGGATGGATTCGGTGAGGAACTGGCCGATGAGTGCATACCGCCGCGCACCGACGACCTTCCGCACGCCGACTTCTTTAGCGCGTCTTTCGGAGCGGGCGGTGGAAAGGTTCATAAAGTTGATGCAGGCAATGAGGAGAATGAATAAGGCAATGGCGGTAAAGAGCCGCACCATTTCAATCCGCCCTCCGGCAAGGTGGCCGTTTTCAAATTCAGCGTGCAACCACCAGTCGGGAAAGGAATGGAGGAAAATCTCGTTTTTCGTGTCGCCGTTTTTGATGGAAACATCTTGGATGTTTTGGTTTGCCTTAGCCAACTGCGCTTGGGGGGAGAGCTCCACATAGGTGGTCACGGAATTGTTGCCCCATAGATCGTCCGACTGACCGATGCGTTCCATATACGTCCACGGCAGCAGGTAATCAAACCTGAACCGCGTGTTGGTCGGTAAATTTTTCAGTATGCCCGACACCGTGGCATAGTCTGCGCTGTCGATGCGCACTTGTTGCCCGAGTACATCCGTTTTGCCAAACAGCCGCATGGCGAGTGCTTCGGTGATGACGATGTCGTTGGCGCGGGATAGCGCCATCTCCGGATTGCCAGCAACGAGCGGGAAATCAAACATGGAGAGGAACGTACTGTCCACAAACGCTCCCCCGGCGTTGGCTTGGGTTTCGTTCACGGTGAAGAGAAAACCCGTGCGGGCATAGCGGGTGGCCTGGGCGACCTCCGGATAATTGGCCACGAGCGTAGGCCCCAAGGGTTTTGGCGTGGTGGGCCAGCAGTGGAGTTCATTGTTCAGTATGCCCCGGTTCATGGCCACATACAGGCGGTCGCCTTTACTGTGGAAATTGTCGACACTCCGCTCGTGCTTCACCCACAGCAGGATGAGCAGGGCGCTGGCCAAGCCAAGGGCCAACCCAGCAATATTCAGGATGGAAAAGCCTTTGCGCCTGCCGAGGTTTCTCCATGCGATTTTGAGGTTATTTGTTATCATTTCTTTTGGTGTTCCTTTAATTTATGTCACCCATCACTCACTACCCATCACTGTTCCCTATTCATCTCTTAAACTCTTCGTCGGATTCATCAATGCTGCCTTGATGGCCTGGGAACTCACGGTAAGCAGAGCGATGACCAGCGCGCCGGCCCCAGCCAGGGCAAACACCCACCAATGCAGGTCGGTGCGGTACTGGTAATTGCTGAGCCAGTCGCTCATCATCCACCAGGCGAAGGGGAAAGCTACGGCACAGGAAACCAATACGAGCATGACAAACTCCCGGTTGAGCAGGCCGACTAACGACGAGATCGAAGCTCCCAGCACTTTGCGGATGCCCATTTCTTTGGTGCGCCGTTCAGCGGTGAAAGCGGCGAGGCCGAACAGACCGAGGCAGGAGATAATAATGGATAGCACGGCGAATACGCCCGCCAGTTTCTGGATGAGCATCTCGGATTTGAATTGCCTGTCAAATAATTCATCCAGAAATTGGTAATCAAACGGATATTCCGGATTATGCGTCTTGATGATTTTCTCGATCTGAGGAATGACCGTTGTCAAGTTGGCTCCTGCTTTTATTTTTATGTTAAGCTGGCCCCAAGGCGGTGTCTCGAACGGATAGAAAAATAGCGGCGCAGGTACGCCATACATATTGTTATAGACGAAATCCTTGACCACACCCACGATGGTAAAAGGTTTCCCATTATATATGGTCTGTCCCACTACCTTTCCGTCTGATTGGATAAGCTTAGCAAACGTCTCATTGACGATTGCACTGGCACTATCACCTAATAGCTGCGGTCTAAAATTTCGGCCATCTACCACTTCCATCCCCAGCGAGGGTACCAAATCTGCATCCGCACGAAAGTTATAAATATTCACTTGTTTGTCAGGGGCTTTCCCTTCCCAGCCCACATTCCAGGAATAGGTGCCGATATACAATATTCTTCTTTCACTTAGCCCTGCACTTTCTACCCCTCCGGTCGCGACCAACTGTTCCTTGATGGTCTCGATACGCTCTGCCATCTTCCCACGTAGGGGTGTCAGCAGGACCTGGCTACGCTCATAACCCGCATCACGTCCTTTGGCATGTTGGATTTGCTGGAAGATGATGACCGTGCAAATGATCAGCGTGATGGACATCGTATATTGGAGCACGACCAGCGCACGGCGGACAAGTCCCGCTGTCCCGACTTGTTGCTTGACACCTTTCAGTGTGGATATGGGGTTGAATGACGACAGGTAGAATGCCGGGTAAATTCCCGATAGTAGACCGCAGACCAATACGATGCCGCCCAAGAAAAAGAGGTGCGTGGGATTGAACAGATCCATCACCAGTTCCTTTTCGATCAGATTATTGAAGATTCCGATAGCAAGATGAATGAATCCAACGGCAAGCAAGGCGGATATAGCAGCCAAAATTAAAGATTCGCCCAAAAACTGACCAATAAGTGATGTCCGTGTAGCACCCACGACCTTGCGCATGCCGACTTCCTTGGTTCGCTTTTCGGAGCGTGCCGTGGCGAGGTTCATGAAGTTGATGCAAGCAATGAGCAATACCACCCAGGCAATGATGCTGAATAACCGGACGTATTTCATGCGGCCTTCCTGTTCGTTGCCGTCGCTGTCAAAGCTACTGTATAGCCGCCAACGCTCCATCGGGTAGAGCATATTGTACGTGGTCGACTGTTCGTCGCTGGATTGGCGGATGACAAAGTCGTGGAGCATGTCATTGACCTGGGCCACATCAGCCGATGGTTCCAACCCCACATAGGTCATCAATACGTTATTTCGCCACTGCCGTATCCACTGGTTTTCTTGTTCATATACCTCAAACGGGATCAGCCAATCAAATTGGAACGTGCTGTTTTTTGGAAGGTCTTTCACTACACCGGAAACTGTATAGCTTTTGTCGTTGTCGACACGCACCACCTTTCCGAATGCGGGTTCATCACCAAAAATCCGGGCAGCTGCCGATTCGGTGAGGACGACCTTATCGGGGTTGTCCATAGCCGTAGCCTTGTCACCTTCCACAAATTCCAGTGAGAAAATATCCATCAAATCCGGCTCGGCATAGTACCCTTCCTGGAAGATATTGTTGTCTCCGAAACTGAACATATTGGAGGTCATCCAGGCGACACGGGCAGCGTGCCGTATACCGGGTATTTCTGCCTTTATCGCTGGCCCCAGCAGCCCCGGTACGGCATCGGAAACATTGGTCACCCCATCTAAAGTCTGCTTTGATTTTACGATATAGCTATTTTCTTTGTTGGGAAAATTGTCATACGTCATCTCGTCCTCCACCCAAAGAAAAATGAGCGAGGCAGCGGTGATCCCTACCGCAAGACCAACGATATTAAGGAAGCTATACCCCCGGGTTTTCCAGAGGTTTCGGAAGGTGGTTTTGAAGTAATTTTTTAACATGGCTTTAAGCAATTAGCAATGAGCTTCCTGTATGATGCGGAATGCCCGAATATCGTTCCAAAAACATAATGGATTGGTTCTTAGTGTTTTTTGTTTGCAAGAGAGATGGTTGGTGTTCGGAACCGGACACTGCATGTTCGATATCGGACGGTCTTAAGCGGCAAGGGCTGGGCTGTTGTGAAAAAGTCCGGATTTTGGAAACAAGGCTGCATTTTGTGTGTTTATAACCACGGCAACCGTGCAAAAAAGCACTTTTTTTATTCATCGGTGTTGTGTACGATATCTGGACTAAAACATGGAAAATTTACAACTTTTTTTGGTCGATGCTCCGGCGTGGCTGTGGAACTTGGTTTTGTTTGGGTTGGCTGTCGCTGTCGGATTGTTATTCAAACTGATAATGATTCCTGTTATCCGTTGGAAAGCTGTTGACGACGGACGATATTCGCTTTTCCGATCAGCTGTACGGCATTTAAATAAAGTGATTAATGTGTTTTTGCCGATTTTGTTTCTCAATGCCTTAAAACCGTTTATGCGATTATCGCCCCGATGGGCAGGGGTAGTCGACCAGGTAATTGAAATTTTGTTTATGGTGTGTTTCGCCATCATCGTCATCCGTATCATCCGCATTGCGGAAGATAATGTCAATCACCGGTTTGACTATCACGCAGCGGATAACCTCAAAGCGCGTAAAATCCGTACACAGACCCAATTTATCCGGAAGCTATTGGTTGTTTTGGTGGTGGTGGTCACGCTTGCAACGGTTTTGCTGACCTTCGAGAGCATGCAGAAAATCGGCGCGGGATTGCTTACCGGCGTAGGGCTTGGTGGTATCATTATCGGCTTTGCGGCTCAAAAATCATTGGGGAACCTGTTGGCGGGATTCCAAATAGCTTTCACGCAGCCCATCCGCATCGATGATGTGTTGGTAGTGGAGGGTGAATGGGGAAAAATTGAGGAGATTACACTGACCTATGTAGTGCTTAATATTTGGGATAAGCGGCGCCTAATTTTACCTATTCAATATTTTATCGAACGGCCGTTCCAAAACTGGACGCGTACATCGGCCGAGATCCTGGGTACGGTATTTATTCATACGGATTTTACGGTATCCGTTGACGTGGTGCGTGACGAGCTCACACGGTTGCTGACGGGGCATGAATTGTGGGATGGCCAGGTCAATGTCGTTCATGTGACCGATGTCAAAGAACAGACCATGGAAATCCGAGCATTAATGAGCTGCCGTAACTCTGGTGAGGCGTGGGAACTGCGGTGCTATGTGCGCGAAAAGCTAATTGCCTTCTTGCAGGAGCGTTATCCGCAAAGCCTTTCGCGTACCCGTGTCGAGCTGGTTGAGCATTAGGGGAAGACGACCGCGCAGGAGACCAACGCGGGCATGAATTTCTGCTTGTTTACAGCTATTGGATTTTGGCCTAAGCGCGTGAACGGAGTGAGCGTGCCAGCCAAAATCCAATAGCTGTAAACATCGTGAGTCGCTCAAAATCTGAAATTTGTTGCGCACCAAGTTGTAGTATTGGTAATACAAATCACTTTGGTTAGTTTTGCGTACCCGTAATGAGACACTAGCTAAGCGCCAACGAATTTAACTGCCAAAGGTAAAGATGGACGATCGTGACCGTATTAATGACCAGACCTTGCTGAAGGCGCTCTGTGCTGGTGATAAAAAGGCGTTTACGGCGATCTATGAAGCGTATCATGCTAATTTGTATGTGTATGCGTTCAAGCTCGTAGCCGATGCGGACGAAGCGGCAGATATCGTGCAGGACGTGTTTATCTATATTTGGGAGAAACGTGTCGAGCTCTTGATACGAGGGCCTTTGCTTCCTTATCTTTATCAATGTGTCAGGCATCGGTTCTTAAACCTGACCGATCATCGCAAAGTACAGGAGAAGTTTGCCAATTATGTACAGCATGGTATAGCCAATGGCGTGGACACCATCAGCAGCCATATCGCAGAGAAAGAACTGATAAGTTACCTGGATAGTGTGGTCGCAGGGTTCTCCAAGCGTATGGGGGAAGTGTTTCTTCTCAAACAGGAGGGGTTGAGCAATGAAGAGATAGCGGATCGCCTGCAATTGTCTGTAAAAACCGTAAAAAACCTATCAAGTGAATCAATAAAACGTCTTAAACTGAAATTAACGCGGATCATTGTCGTGTTTTTTTCGATAATTCTGTTGCTTTTTTAAAAAAATAGGAAAAAAATCGGGATTTTTTAATGGGTTCGCTTCCATAGCAAATGAAGGCCAGGATGCCGGAACGCATGGAACATAACAGGGCAAAAGAACTTTTGGAAAGGTACAGGTCAGGCCTGTGCTCAGCTGAAGAGCGGGAAATGGTGGAAAGCCACTTTGCGCGTTATATCAGGGACAACGACCAACTGCCTAGCCTCGACGATTGGATACGGGTTGAACGGAATATGTATGAAGCGATGCAAGCGCGGATACACCGGCCGCCGTTCAACGGGCGGCTATTGTGGATGTATTCGGCCGCGGCTCTGGTGATCGTATCGGCGGTAGCGTTGCTGTTTTATTCACTGGTCCGCCAGCCCTCAGCGGAGCAGCATGTTGCTGGCAGTCGTCCAGCGGATGTTGATCCGGGAACGGAACGGGCGGTGCTAACATTGGCCGACGGGAGGAAAATCGCGTTGGACGAGGCGGGTATAGGGCAATTGGCGACAGAGGGCGGAGTCATCATCAATAAAACCGCTGACGGCCAGATTTTATACGAAGCAAACGAACAGGAAGGAAGTGCGCTCGCGTTCAATACAGTGGAAACGCCTAAGGGAGGGTATTTTAAAATTGTCCTTCCGGATGGAACGGGCGTGTGGCTTAATGCTGCATCGTTGTTGAAATATCCTAACCACTTCTCGGGGCATGAACGTCGTGTGGAACTTCAAGGAGAGGCCTACTTCGAGGTGGCAAGCCAATATTCGGCGGCCTCTGAGCGCGTCAAAATGCCTTTTGTTGTCGCGACGGCGACACAGGAGGTGGAAGTACTGGGCACGCAGTTTAATCTTAACGCTTATCCGGACGAGCCGGATGTCAAAACGACGTTGTTGGAGGGGACTGTACGTGTTTCCGACCGTGAAGGGCGGCTTTCGAAAACCCTTCGTCCCGGCGAGCAGGCGGTTTTTGCAGGCGGGGAACTTTTGACCCACCCAGTGGATGCGGAGGCGGCAGTCGCGTGGAAAAACAACCTGTTCCTGTTTTATCATGCGGATTTGGCTACCATCATCCGGCAGATCGAACGTTGGTATGACGTCGAATTTGATTATGCGAGCCTTCCTAAAACGGGGAGGCTTTATGGCGAGATTTCGAGGGACAAAAAGCTTTCGGTAGTGTTGGCAGCGCTAAGTGAATACACCGGACTGCACTTTGATTTGGAAGGAAGGAGGGTTGCCGTGATACCGTAGACCTTGACTCACTATTACCGTACGCTAAGCTGCCTAAGCAGTGGCTGGAACCGCTACCAACAGTCCCAGCCGTAGTCTGGCTGCATTAGATCTGATTTTTTACGAATAGAACAGAACTCCATAACCAAACATAACAAATGTATGAAATATGTTTCTTACCTCGGGGCTGCCGTGTGTAATTTGACGCGAGTTATTGCCTCCTGCGGCGAGCAGCTCCGTAGATGCTCATTAGCCATGAAATTAACCCCTTTATTTTTATTGGTTTTCGCGTTGAATACCCTGGCGGTCAACAGTCTTGCCCAAAAGGTGAACATCCACGCGAACAATACGCCACTTGAACGTGTTTTGCGTGAAATCAGGAAGCAAAGTGGCTATGACTTTTTATTCCGTGAGGAGTACTTAAGCCAATTCAGACCGGTGACCATAAACGTGTCGCAGATGGAGATCGGTGATTTATTGCCTATCTTGTTTGCCGACCAGCCCTTTGACTATAAAGTCAACGAAAAACTGATTACGCTCAGTCCTAAACGTCGGGCCGCCGGCCCTCTGGAGGTAACAGCCCAGACGAGCGTCCAAGGTACGGTAAGGGATAGCCTCGGCAATGCGCTGGCAGGCGTGAGTGTGCATATTGCAGGCACCAATAAAGGTGTGGTCACCGATCAGGCTGGCCGGTTTTCGATAGCAGACGTTCAGTCGGGTGCGACCTTGGTCTTTTCGTCAACGGGATACCAGACCCGTGAAATTGTTGTGGGTACGCAAACAACCTATGATGTCGTGTTATCCCAGATCTCCCAAGAAATAGATGAAGTGATCGTCGTCGCATATGGTACCGCAAAAAAGCGCGACTTCACAGGCTCCGTTGCGTCTATTTCGGCTGACAACATCAAACAGCAGCAGGCTGCCACTATTTCGCAGGCGCTGGAAGGAGCGGTAGCCGGCGTACAGCTAAATACGGAGAGTGGACAACCCGGCCGAGATGCTCGTATCCGTGTACGGGGTATGGGAAGCATTAATGCGTCAAACGATCCGTTGATTGTCGTGGATGGTGCGGTTTCCAACTTACCATTGTCTTCCTTAAATCCCGATGATGTAGAATCGATTGTGGTGTCGAAAGATGCCGCCGCCAACTCCATTTACGGTTCGCGCGCCGCCAACGGATTAATCCTCGTAACGACAAAAAAGGGCAAATTGGGGAAACCGAAAATAGGGGTAGACTTCCGTTGGGGCGGTGTCAGTCAAGGTGTGCCAGATTTCGAGGTGATACGCGATCCGGCAACCTATTATGAATATACGTGGAAAGGCATATATAATTATATGCGATACATACAAGGGCATACCGACGAGGACGCCCGCCAGTATGCAAGCAGCAACCTGTTCACGGCAAATGGGGCAAGTAATACAGGCAATGGGCTTGGCAATTACATGGCCTACCGGATTCCTGAAGGAACGACCTTGATTGATCCCGCCACGGGCAGGATCCGCTCGGATGCGCAACTGCTTTATCACGATGATTGGCAGGATTATTTCCTGAAGACGGCTTTCCGCCAGGAATATAATGCAAACGTCAGTGGCGCAACCGAAAATACGGATTATTTTGTATCACTGGGTATGTTGAAGAATCCATCGTTTGTCATGGGCTCGGATTTCGACAGGCACTCGGCAAGGTTGAACTTGAATACCAAGATCGCTCCGTGGCTGAAGGGTGGAGGCAACATGTCCTATTCAAAAACCTATACCAACGAGCCGCAGGGGTATACCGGAGGTACAGTGAATACCAACATTTTTACTTTCATGAATCTTTTTGCGCCGACATATCCGATTTACGCGTATGATCGCGATGGCAACGTCATCCGGAATGCCAATGGAAACCCAACGTTTGACCTCGGGACCAACCAGACGTATTCGCCGTACGGCCCGACAAGCCGCAACGCATTCAATGGATATTCGCCGGCAGTCTATTTTGAGAAAGACCTGACGGAAAATACCAACGATTATTTTTCTGGAAGGGGATACCTGGAAGCAACGTTTTTGAAGGACTTTACGTTGAAAGCGGACATCTCCGTAGATAATCAATACCGCCAGTACAGGGCTTATGGAAATAACGAGAGCGGTACTGCGGCGCGTGACTACGGGGGGACGATCGAGGGGTGGTGGGCCAAGGCCATGACCATCAATGCCACGCAATTGCTGACGTGGAACAAAACATTCGGCCAACACAACGTTGATGCGTTGTTCGGGCATGAGTTTAATAAGTACCGGTATGATGAGATGCGAGGCACCAAATACCGGATGTTTGCACTGGATAATCCAAGTATGGGCAACGCCGTGAGGGTGTTGTCGTTGAATGGCCAAGAACGTGAGAATGCCTTGGAAGGGTACTTCAGCCGGTTTAACTACAATTTTGCGGGCAAGTACTACCTTTCGGCGAGCCTGCGGACTGACGGTTCATCTTACTTCCGAGGCAACCGCTGGGGTACATTTTGGTCGCTGGGCGGTGCCTACCGCATTGCCGAAGAAGCTTTCATCAAAGATAACATCGCATGGATAAACGATTTGCGGCTGCGGGGCAGCTATGGTGTACAGGGCAACAATGGGGTGCCGGCATCGACGCAATACGCTTGGACAAATACATACCTGCTTTCTGGTGTGGGCAGTATAACCGATGCGGAGTTTGCCTTGGCTGCAAACACCTGGGGCGATCCGTCGATCACATGGGAATCGAACCAGATTCTTGATTTGGGATTGGACTTTCGTCTCTGGAACCGCTTTTATGGTACGGTAGATTACTTCCGCCGTAAAACGGTGGATATGCTGTTGGCGGTATCGTATCCGGCTTCGGCCGGCCGTTCGGGCGCGTTGCAGAACGTAGGTAAATTGTTGAATACCGGATTGGAGCTTGAACTCGGCGTGGACATCATCCGTCATGAAAACCTCCACTGGTCATTCAATGTCAATGCATCGCGTTACCGGACCAAATTGCTGGAAATTCCTGATAACATGGGATCGCGCGACCTTGATGGGGGGTACCTTTCCGGTAACTACCTGCGCAGGGCAGGTACTGATTATTTCAACTTGTATATGTACCGGTATGCGGGCGTGGATCCGGAGACGGGGTTGGGCATGTTGTACAAGCGCCTGAACGAGTCTGATTTGGCCAACTATCCGGGACATGCGGCAGGCGATATCGTGACCACCACCGTAGGCTCCGAGGCGACGCGCTTTGAATTGGGTACTGCGACACCCGATTGGGTTGGCGGCGTGTCTACCAACGTGCGTTACAAAAATTTCGATATCGGTGTGGTGGCCAGCTGGCAGCTGGGCGGCAAGGTGGTGTCACGTACATATCAAAATCTGGTTTCGCAAACCATCGGCCGTGGTGTGCACGTGGATATGCTGAACGCGTGGACGCCTGATAACCCGAATTCAAACATCCCCTTGCGTGCATTGGGTGGCACGAACTTCGGCGTGTCGCCGATTGGAGGCGGAGAGGGCCAGTATTCGGATTTCAGCCTGTTCGACGCGGATTATTTCAACTTGCGGACAATTAACCTCGGGTATCGGTTATCGCCCGCGCTAGCCCGGCGGTTGTTCTTGGAAGGGGTACGCATCTATGTCGCAGCGGAAAATTTGTTCTTTGTTTCGGCAAAGAAGGGGCTGGATCCGCGCCAAGTGGTCGATGGTACGACCATCAACCCGTTCAACTACCCGCAAACGAAGGCGATATCATTGGGACTTAACATTAGCATTTAACTAGAATAAATTCGTGCAATGAAGAAGATACGTTATATAATGCTTGGCGCCGCGTTGCTTATGGCCGGTGCGTGCAGTGATCAGTTGGATATCAATCCGACAGGCAACCGGATTACCGAGGAAGACATCCAACGGCTGGTGAAGGAGGACCCGGATTTGGTGTTGGAACCCATGCTGAATACGATGGTGGCTGCTATCAATACTTATACGTTTGCTAATTCGGTGGATACACGCAATTGGCCGGTGATGAATATCCTGCTCAGCCTGAAAGGCAATGATATGGTGCTGGCCAACCGGAACGGAACGTGGTTGGTGAACGATTATGAACTACGGGCATACCGGGAAGAAAGCACGGCGAGGGTCGCCGTATATTGGGGGACGCTGTATAAATATGTTTATTATGCCAATGAGATTTTGGGCTTGATACCACCGGATGTGGATTTGAACACGGCTGATGGCTCGAACGAGAAAATCATGCGGTATAAGGCGGCCGCACTGACGATGCGTGCGTTTTCCTATACGTATTTGATGTGGCTCTACCAAGATGATTACTTGCATGGCGGCGCTGAAAAACCAGGCGTGCTCTTGCACTTGGATAATAACGATCCGTTTAAAGATCGGGCGCCGGCTTCGGCGGTGTGGGCTCAGGTGATTGCGGATGCCACGGAAGCTGTACGGCTGTTTGAGGCCGCAGGGTCATACAAGACGGAAGATCGGACGGATATCGACGGCTCCGTTGCAAGTGTCGTATTAGCTCGCGCGGCGCTGACCATGGGCGACTGGAGCACGGCTATCGCTGCGGCTGATAAGGTAATCGCTGCCTATCCCATGCTGATGAATGAGGCGCAATATACAACCTCGGGGATGACCGTGCTGGACAACGAGGCTATTTTCGGGTATGAAGTGGATGTGAATTCAAGTAGAGGTACCTCGTCATTCCCCGGATGGATGAACCCTTGGGGAGAAGGTGGATATGGTGGTTCGCAGGGGTCATGGGTAGCTATTGACCAGCGGCTTTATGACCAGATTCCGGAAACCGACTATCGCAAAGCGAATTTCGTAAGCGAGGACTATATCGAATTTACCTACCCCTCGTCGGGCGCAACCATCCACTATCCGAAGTATGCCAGCACCAAGTTTGCCGCTGGTATCATTTCTGGACAGACAACCGCCTATTACCAGAACGAAATTTACATGCGGGCGTCGGAAATGCTATTGGTAAAGGCTGAAGCGGAAGCCCGAGCAGGCAATGACGAAGCCGCCCAACGAACACTTTTTCAGTTGGTATCACAGCGCGATCCCGCTTACACCCAGTCTACCAATACGGGAGAGGCGCTGTTTGCCGAAATTCGGCTGCACCGCCGGATTGAATTGTGGGGCGAGGGCGGATTTGAGTTTTATGACAATAAACGCTGGAATCTGCCGGTAGATCGGACCGGCTCAGCGAACCATGTGTATAAGGAGGTCACCCTGACTCCACAACGGGATTATACATTGCAGCTCCCGCTGGAAAGCGAACTGCTGCTTAATCCGAATATTACGCAACAAAATCCTTAAACGTCGTTGTTAAAAAAAAGCGGGGTGATACGTTTTTGCGTATCACCCCGACTTTTTTCGATGGCGTCACCTCCCGGTTACTCCGTCCGTATAGCCTTAATCGGATTTTCCTGTGCCGCCCGCAGCGATTTGCCACATACCGTAACGGCTGCAATGGCGAACGCCGTAAAACCGGCCACGGCAAACACCCACCATTCGATGCCCGTGCGGTATACATAGTTATCGAGCCATTTATTCATTATCCACCACCCCAGCGGAAACGCTACAAGAAATGATAGTCCCACTAATTTCAGGAAGTCCATGGAGATGAGCAGGATGATATGGGATACACTTGCGCCGAGTGTCTTGCGGATGCCAATTTCCTTGACCTTGGTTTCAGCGGTAAACGTAACGAGACCAAAGAGTCCCAAGCATGAAATCAGGATGGCGATACCGGCGAATACATTGAATAGCCGGCCCGCCTGAATATCGCTTTTGTAAAGCTTGTCAAACGATTCATCCATGAACTGATAATCAAATTCGAACTCGGCGTTGTATCGCTTCCACAGCGTTTCCACGGCGGCAATGGCCCGGGCTGCTTCTGCACCGGTGGTTTTGATATACATGCCGTTGAGTGGAACCGTGGCATCTGCAAATAATACGCAGGGGGCGATGGTTCTTTTCAAATCGGCGAAATGGAAATCCTTGACGACACCGGCGATCGTCACCGGGCGATAGCGGAACGTGATCGGTTTGCCCACAGGGTCGCTGAGCCCCATTTGCCTGACGGCGGTTTCGTTGAGGATGACATACCCCGAATCCGACGGTGTGCCGGTAAAGCCGTGCCCTTCGACTAATTTGAGATCCATGACGTCCAAAAATTGATGGTCCACGGCCATTTGGTATACCATGAAGTTGGCCATGCTGGCGGGTTTCCCTTCCCACTCAATATCACCGGTACCGGAGCCGATGTTGCTGATGTCGCCGCTGGCCGCCGTAACGCTTTTGATGCCGGGCTGATTTACCAGCTCGGTGCGCACGGCTTCAAAGCGGCTCAGAAAATTTTTTTGGTTAAATAAAAATACGTTTTCCTTATCGTAACCCAATTCCTTTTTGCGGATGTATTCGAGCTGGCGACTGATGATGATGGTTGCGATGATAAGCACTACGGAACAGGTGAATTGAAGGATGACCAGCGCTTTGCGGAACCCGTTGTTTTTGCCGATGCCTGGCAAAACGCCTTTCAAGGCCTGTGCAGGCTTGAAGGTCGAAAGTAGCAACGCAGGGTAGATGCCCGCCAATGCCACAACGGAAAGTAGGGTGCCACCAAAGAGCAACCACACCCGGGAATCAGACAGGCTAAATACCATTTCTTTGCCGGAAAGGCTATTGTAAAGTGGCATGGCCGCATAAGCAAATCCGATGGACAGACACATCGCGATGAAGAAGACGACAACGGATTCGGTGATGAACTGCCAGAAAAGGTGGCCCCGGTTGGCCCCGACGACCTTTCGGACGCTGACCTCTTTGCTCCGCCGTGTAGACCGGGCAGTGACGAGGTTGACGTAATTGATGGATGCAATCAACAGAATGATGAGGGCAACCCAAGCAAAAATCCGTACCTGCTGCATGCCGCGCTCTTCGCCCTTACCATTGTACAGGTGAATGTCTTTTAGTGGCTGTAGGAAGTAGACAAGTGTTTTGAATAATTCTGCTTCGTTGTTTTTCCGGTGTAGGTCGGCCAGTTGGGTTTCAACAGTTTTCGGAGTTGATCCTGCTTGGAGTAAAAAGAAAGTACGATAGCTAAAGCTTCCCCATTCTTCATTAATGCCTGCACCTTCCCGATTTTCGTTGAGCAGTTCGATGGGAAGTAGAAAATCGGTCTCTATGGAGGAATTGTGCGGGAAATCAGCAATGACACCGGTCACCCGGAAGTTTCGTTTGCCATCAGGATTGTTGGGATCGAGATTGAGCACGACCGTTTGGCCCAACACCTCCTCATGACCGAAGTACTTGCGTGCCAATGTTTCGGTCAGCACGATGGAATTGTTGTCGGGAAATGGAAGTTGGCGATTGCCGGCCAACCACGCGAAATCGAACAGATGGAAGAAGGAGGGGTCGACCTGCTGCCCGGACTCAGCGAACGTACGGTTATCGTTCGGTTTGCTGATGGATGCCTCGCTGTTCGTCATCCGGCATGCGGCCTCGACGCTGGGCAATTCCGATTGGCCAAACACCGCTAAAGGAGGTGGTCCTACAGGCCAAACGTTTTCGGAAGTGACATCGAAAGTTGTCGAAACCTGAAAAATCCGGTTGCCCTTGCTATGCATCCGGTCATAACTCAGTTCATCCCAAACCCAAAGGAGAATGAGGATGGCGGCGGAAAGACTTAGCGCCAATCCGAAAATATTAATGGCTGAATAGGCGCTATGCTTGGCAAGCGCCCTGAAAGCCGTTTTAAGATAGTTCGTCAGCATCTTGTTTGTTTTTATGTGGTTGCTTCAACTGAGGCATAATTACTCGTCCCGCAAGCTGCGTACCGGATTTGCCATCCCCGCTTTGATGGCTTGATAGCTGATAGTGAGTAGCGAGATAGAAATCGCAAGTACACCTGACAGCGCAAATACCCACCATTCTACACCTATGCTATACGTGTAGCCGGCAAGCCATTTATTCATCGCATACCACGCGACAGGAGAGGCTATGACAAACGCCACGAATACCAATTTGAGAAAGTCCTTAGACAGCAAGACGGTCACGTTGAATACCGAGGCACCGAGTACCTTTCTTACACCGACTTCCTTGATCCGGCTCTCTGCGGTGAACGTGGCAAGTCCAAATAACCCAAGACAGGAAATAAAAATGGTCAAACCGGCAAATAGTGCGGCCAGTGTGCCCACCCGTTGTTCTTCCCTGAATTTTCTCGCATACGCTTCATCTACAAAACGGTATTCAAACGGATAATCCGGATTGTGGATTTTTAAAACCTGTTCGGCAATCGCTAAGTTACGTTGCGTCGAATTAGCCGGGTTTAATTTGATATGGATGGTCGTAAACCATGATTTGGGTCCGAAAACAACCAGTTGCTGTACATTTTCAAACGGAGATTCGTAGATAAAATCCTTTACCACGCCAACCACGCGCCAGTCTTCACCGTCTGCCCTCAAAATGGTATTTAACGGATCTTCCAGGCGCATCATTCTTACAGCGGTCTCGTTTAGCAAGATCGAAGTCGAATCGCCGGGAAATTGGTAAATGTCGATATCGCGGCCCATGACCAATGTTGCGCCGATGGTCTTGACAAAGTCAGCATCGGTAGCCATCCGCACGAAATCTATTCGCTTGTCTTCTTCTGTGCTACCCGTCCAACTCCAGCCCCAGCTGTCGCTAAAACGGGTGATGATGGGGCTCATGGATTTCGTGACGGCTATCGCGGCGCCTTGGCTGATTAACTCGTTTCGGATAAGCTCATAGTTGCGTTCGATAGCCCCTTCCATGGATAGATACACGAGGTTGTCGCGGTCATACCCATTATCTCTCGACTGTGCATATCTGATCTGTTGGGAGACAATGATGGTGGCAATGATGAGGATGATGGCGAAGGTAAATTGCAGCACAACCAGTACCTTTCTTGGGCTGACGGTGGCATGGCTGCGCTTGAACAAGCCTTTCAGCACTTTGACAGGCTTGAAAGCCGATAGGTACAGGGCCGGATAGCTGCCAGCCAATAGTCCGCAAATCACGACAAAGGAAAGTGAAAACAACCAAAATAGCGGATTCCCCAGGTCTACTGACAGGGCCTTATTCACCAAGCCGCTAAAGGCCGGCAGGGTAAGGAATACAAAGCCCAAAGCAAAGACAAATGCGATCGCGGCCAGCAACAGGCTTTCGCCCAGAAATTGGCCGATCAGTAGTTCTTTCTGTGCACCGACAACTTTGCGGATACCCACTTCTTTTGCTCTTTTTTCACTTCGGGCGGTACTGAGGTCCATGAAATTAATGCAGGCGATGATGAGAATAAACCCGGCGATGATCACGAATAACCGCACCATTTCAATTCGGCCGCCCGTATAATATCCATTTTCTTGTCGGGAGTACAGCCAGGCTTCCGTAAGCGGCTGGGTGAACACTTCCCGGTTTTTGTATAACGGATCATTTGCCAGGTGATCCTTGGTAATATTTTTTATTTTTTGATCGAATGCTGCGTGTGATACTCCTTCCTTCAATAACACAAACGTTGCCAGTGCATTATTTGCCCAAGAGCTATCCCGCCAACCTAATCGGACACTGTAATCCCAAGGCATCAAGTAGGCAAAATCGAAACGGGTGTTGCTTGGCAAATCTTCCAGAATGCCCGACACGGTGAATTGATCGGTACTGTCGATTTTAATGATTTTGCCCATGGGGTCGGCGTCACCGAATAGGTTTTGCGCCAGTTTTTCGGTAAGGACAATGTTATAGGTGCCGTTAAGAGCGGTTTTCGGATCGCCCTGCTTCAGTGGTAAGCTGAATGTGGTCAAAAAGCCGGGATCTGTAAATGCACCCCGATGTTTTTGTTTTTTGTCGCCCACGGTAAACAGAAAGCTGTTGAAGTCATTGTACCGGATGGCGTCTTCTACTTCGGGGTAATCCTGTTTTAGCGTAGGCGCCATGATGTTTGGTGTCCATGACCAAGCGTTGATGACGCCTTCGTTGATATCCCTATTGTTGGCGATGAAAATCCGGTCTTTCTTTTCGTGAAATTGGTCGTGACTTACTTCGTTTTGTATCCAGATTAAAATCAACATGCATGACGTCATCCCAACACTTAGACCTAAAATGTTGATGAACGAATAGACTTTGTTGCGCACTAAATTCCGCCACGCGACTTTTATATAGTTGTGTAACATACTAATCTGTTTTTTTACTCCGTACCGCCATCCTGATTAAGGCGGCGGTCATGCCTACATCCTATCGGCATGGTTGCATGCGGTCCTAAAAGCCGTCTTGAAATCGTTTTTATCATGTTAGTTGCTGATTCTCAACTCTTGTACCCTATCATACGTTTCGTAGCTTGACGTCACCACTTTATCTCCCGGCGCTAAGCCGCTGATGACTTCGTAGTAATCGGGGTTTTGACGGCCAAGTTGCACATCCACACGGTAAGCAGTTTTGCCATCTTCGGTGAGTTTGAACACCCAGTTGCCGCCGGTTTGTTGGTAAAAGCCGCCTTTGGCGAGTAATACTGCCTTGGTTTCGTCACTGAGCGCCAGGCGGATTTGTAACGTCTGACCGCGGCGGATGCCATCAGGCACCTCGTTTACAAATTCCATGTCGACCTGGAACCGGCCGTTGGTCACCTGGGTATAAACCTTTTTGATGACTAATTTGTAGCTTTTGCCGGCAAAGGTAAATTCGCCTTCCAAATCAGGGTAAATACGGGAAATATAGTGCTCATCGATATCGGCACGTACCTTGAAACCGGTTAGCACATCGATCTGTCCAAGGCGCTCGCCTGGATTTTTGCTCTGGCCGATTTCAGCGTCAAAGGAGGTAAGCTGTCCATCGACCGGTGCCCGGAGAATGAGGTCGTCAACCTTCTGGCGCATGAGATTAAGAGCGGCTTGTGTACGCTCATACATCTGCCGGTCTTGATTGACCTTCTGCATGGTGGATACGGAATCTTGTGTAAGGATTTGTTTAGTCAGCTCCATGCGTTCCTTTTGGTAGTTGTAATCATTGAGCGCCTGTTGGTACTCCTGAGAACCGATGGCCTTTTGTTCATAAAGGGTTTTATTGAGCTTATACACGCGTTCGGCTTCCTTGAGCCGGTTTTCCACGTCGGCCATCTGGTTGCGGTTATTGATCGACATTTGCTGGGCATTGGTTTGTGCTATTTGCGATTGGGTGAGGAGGTTAAGTACAGAAGTCTCCTGGTTGATCAAGCTCAATTCCAAATCGGTGTTGGAAAGCCGCATGATGGGATCGCCTTTTTTAAGCTTGGCGCCGTCTTCTACAAATTTCTCTTCCACACGCCCGCCCACGGACGCGTCCAAAAAAATGCTGGTAATAGGAAGTACGGTGCCGTTTACAGGGATAAATTCGCGAAAAGAATCTTCTTTAACTTCGGATATGGTGATGCGTTCGGCATCCACATTGAGCCGTGAATTGCCGGACGTAAAATAATAACTGGCAAATATCAACGCAAGAATACCTGCCCCGCCTACAACCATCGTGATGCGTTTACTGTTCCATCGTTTTTTCGGTAATGCTCTGTCCATTTTTTCTTTTTTGTAATCAGTGGTCTGCGTGAAACCACCGACCACTTCTATAAAACGCCGTGCCAAAAATGTAAGTGTGTTTAAAACAGGTGATTGCCTGGTGTTATAAAACGAAACTGTCCGATATCGGACACCTGATGTGCGATAGCGAACATGTGCGGCTGAATAGTGTGCAGGTATAAAATTACATCAACTTGAAGAAGTCGATGATGAGGCTTTTCAGCTGTACGTAGGCCGTGAACGGCAGCGTGGAGGCCCGGTCATGGATGTCGTGGTAAGCGGCGATGCCTCCCTGCGTGTAAATGAAAAAACTGGGAACGCCCTCCTGGTAAAACGGGCAATGGTCACTGTTGCACGACTCGCCACGGCTATTTATTGCCTTGAGGTATTGTTGATCGTCATTCAGCTGCGTCATGCGGCTGAACGCTTCGGGGAAAATGGGGGCGTTGACCACCGTAATGCCGTCGTCACCGGTACCTACCATGTCGAAGTTGATCAGAAACTTGATTTTTGCCAGATCGATGGGGGTGTTTTTGACGAATGCTTTGGATCCGAGCAAACCGGACTCTTCCCCCGAAAAGGCGATGAATACCATCGAGTATTTCGGGGGATGATTGGCATAGTGCCTAGCCAAATCTAAGATAAAGGCAGTGCCGCTTGCGTTGTCATTGGCACCGGGAATGTACGTTTTTTTGCCCATGCGGCCGAGGTGGTCATAGTGCGCGCATACCACGATCATGGAATCGGGGGAAGCGGTGCCCGGTATGATGCCGGCGACGTTTTGGGTGGTATAGTTGGGTGTCCAAACCGACTCAACGGTAATAGCAATCGACGATATTCCTTGGGGATCAAGCCGGGGCTGGTTGACAAAGATGACCGGTCTTGCGCTGGGTTTCGTCTGCGACGACCACGTCAATTTACTGTCGTCATAAATAATCACTCCGGGTAATGCAATATCAGGGTCGTTGCGCAGAAACAAAATAGCCGCATCAGCTTGTCTCGCCAGTTCCCTGGATTCGTCCGCTGGTTTACGGTTGTCAATCAACAGGAAATGCCCGTCCTTAACGATATCACTCACAGGCACGCGATCGCCATACAGGTCGCTCCTTTTGATTGTGTTCACTGCAAACCGGCCATCCACAGATGGGCTTCCGGACCAGACAATAAAATCGACTCCGGGTGTGAGGCGATGATTATCAAGTGAAACGCGTAGATCGCCGGGGAAGGTATTGGCACCTAGCTCGAAATGCTGGAAATAGTCGTTTTCGAATAAGGGTTTTACGCCTGTCTTTTTCATTTCTGCAGCGATAAAACGCGCCGCCTTTTTATCGCCGTTCGCTGCATAACCCCGGCCATTGAACGCAGGAGAGGCCAGCCGCTTGACTACCTGTTTGGCATATTGTGTATCGTCGCTTTGTGCTGAAGTGAGGAGTGATGGGACGATAAAAAGAACGATGGCTATAAATTTTCTACACATGTTTGTGGTCTATTGCAATTTCTCGTTAATCAATGGTCATCAGTTCGATATGGGAGGGGTGCTCAGGTGTAAAAAACACTTCATGCCACGCCGGTGTAAAGTCGGTTTCATCGGCGTGGTAGATGTCTACAAATTGCTGCGGGTTGCGGTCGACCAATGGAAACCACGAGCTCTGGACCTGTACCATAATACGGTGACCTTTTTTGAATGTATGTGCGGCATCCTGCAAGTCAAACGAGATCGGGGTCACCTTGCCCGGTTCAAGCGGTTCGGGCTTTTCGAAGCTATTTCTGAATTTGGCCCGCATCACTTCGCCGCGGACCATCAGTTGGTAGCCGCCCATGACGGCCGTGGGCCTTTCCGGATGGTTGGGCGTGTTGTCGGGAAAGACATCGATGAGTTTTACTACAAAGTCGGCATCCGTGCCGGTGGTTTTGACAAACAGGTTGGCCGTTAAGCGGCCGGCGATCTGCACGTCGTCTGCCAAGGGCTCGGTCATGAACACCAGCACATCCGGCCTACGGGCGGCGAAGCGTTGGTCTTCGACCATGTATGCACTGCCACGGAGCAGCCTGATTTCGGCCGTATAAGGTACCGGGTTGCCGGGATCACTGTAATACGCAGCCGAAGCAACCTTGCCGGCTTCGGCAGGCGCTTCAAAGCCAAGTTTGCCGCCGGGAAGCAGATACAGCTTTTGTGTTTTCGCAAATCTTGGCGGCCACTGGCGGTAAGCGTTCCAGATATGGCTTCCTGTATCAAAGATGTATGCCTCCGGCAGGTGCGGATCCGGCTTGCCTTTCAGGTGATGCATGAAAAAAGGCCATTCGATGTTTTCGCGGTAAAACTCGGCTGTGGCTGATCCAAAAGGTATATTGTCAAGCCAGTCGCCTCGGCCCCGCGCCCAGGTGCCGTGATACCAGGGGCCCATGACAAAATGTTGTCGGGTCTGTGGGCTTTGGGTGGCAATGGCGGTCTGTGTTTTGATGGGGCCGTAGAGGTCCTCCTGGTCGAACCATCCACCAACCGTGAGTACAGCTGGTTTGACATCCTTCAAGTGGGGGAGGGGAGTACGTGCCTGCCAGAAACTATCGTATGTCCCATGTGTCATCAGGTCATTCCACAGCGTATTATTGGTGCCCGCTAATTTGGCGGTAAGGTTTTTTAGCGTTTTGGCGGTTAAGTAGAAGTCGTATCCGTCCGGTGTTCCATACGCGTTGTATCCGGGCATGCCGCGGGGTGATATGCTATCCCGTTCGCGGCCGTAGGATGAAACGAATGCGAACGACCCCATAAGCATGAATGCACCATTATGGTGCCGGTCGTCGCCCATGAACCAATCGGTTACCGGTGCTTGAGGCGATACCGCCACAAGCGCGGGATGAGCATCGATGAGGCCCGCCGTAGCGTAGCCACCAGGAGCCGAGATACCCCACATGCCCACTTTCCCGTTGTTGTGCGGGATGTTGTGCACGAGCCAATCGATGGTGTCATAGGTATCCGAGCTTTCGTCAATATCCTGACGATGCGTTTTATTGGGGTTGTAGGGACGTACCGCAACAAAGTTGCCTTCGGACATGTATTTGCCGCGGATATCCTGATAGACGAAGATAAACCGTTCATGCGTAAAACGAATGTTGGGACCTAATGGGGCTCGATAAGCGTCCGGGCCGTAGGGGGCAACGCTATATGGCGTACGCATCAGTAAAATCGGATATACCTGCGTGGTATCCTTGGGTGCGTAAACAGCGGTGAAGAGTTTTGTCCCATCGCGCATGGGTATTAAAAATTCTCTTTTTTTATAGTGTTCACGAATGAAAAGCGTGTCGGCGGGTGTGGGTTGGGAAAGTGCTGCGAGACTGATGGATAAAACGGTAAGAATAACGCAGCTTATGCGGTAAATGTTCATGGTTTTGTGTTCGTGTCTTAAGTAACTGGCTAAAAAAGCATGCAATGGTAGCCAAAACCGCGCTCATTTGCAACAAAAATCATAACTTCGCTGCGCTCAGCAATATTTTTGGGCATAAAGTTATTCCAGATACATGAAACAGTTGCATAACCGTCGGGATTTCCTGCGGGGAACCGCCTTATTGATGGGGGCTTTTTCAGGGCAAAGTCTATTTTCTAAGTCGATGGCAAAGTCCATAGCTCCATTTGATAAAAAAATGGCAGGAAAATCGGCATCTGAAGTGGCGCGTGATGAAGATTACTGGTCGGTGGTACAGCAAGGCTACAGTGCCAGTTTTTCTAATATCCTGATTTTAAATAACGGCGGTGTGTCGCCGCCTCCCATTGTCGTGCAGCAGGCCGTGGAAAATTATCATAAGCTGGCCGACCAAGGGCCTTCTTACTATATGTGGCGTATCCTGGATCAAGGGCGTGAGCCACTTCGGCAGAAATTGGCCCGCTTGGCCGGCACGGACCCTGAGGAAATCGCAATCAACCGGAATGCTACGGAAGCGTTGAATACGGTCATTTTCGGCATGGATCTCCAGCGCGGGGATGAGGTTATCGGATGCCACTTGGACTATCCAAACATGATGCATGCCTGGAGGCAGCGGGCCCAACGTGAAGGGATTGTCTATAAGCAGCTGGCTTTTGACTTTCCGATTGAAGACGATGACTTGATTGTAGCGGCCTACCGCGACGCGATTACGCCACGTACCAAGGTCATCCATGTGACGCATGTCATCAATTGGGTAGGCCAAATCATGCCGGTAAAAAAAATCTGTGAAATGGCCCATGAGCATGGAATCGAAGTCATCGTGGATGGGGCGCATTCATTCGGTCTGCTGGATTTCAAGGTCTCGGACCTGGGGTGTGACTATTTCGGCACCAGCTTGCACAAGTTTCTATCGGCACCCGTAGGTACAGGAATGATGTGGATGAAACGCGAGCACATCGGAAAAATCTGGCCGTTGGTATGCGATGGCGAGCCAAAAAGGAGCGATATCCGGAAGTTTGAAACGCTGGGCACGCGCAGTTTCCCGTTAGAGCAGGGGATCGGCGAAGCGATTAATTTCCATGAAGGGATTGGCCCGAAGCGAAAAGAAGAGCGTGTACGTTACTTGAAAGACTACTGGGCAAAGGAGGCTGTGAGCCATATTCCCCGGGTACGGCTGCATACGTCACTCGCTGCCGCCTATTCCTGCGGGATTTGCGGGGTAAGCATGGATGGCATGACCGCGCCAGAACTTGACGCTGCCTTGTTCAATCGGTATAAGATACACACGACGGCCATGGTAAACGACTACGTGCACTGCGTGCGGATCACCCCACACGTATACACCAGCCTGAGCGATCTGGATCGCTTGCTCGATGCACTCCATGGGATCGCAAAATCATAAGTGGTTACAGATCGTCCACCAATCGCTCGAAAGCCATACCGCGTGACGCCTTGAGGAGTACCAGCGCGCCACGGACGGGCTGGTGGCGCAGTGCGTCCCTGGCAGCTTCTGTGGTCTCATAGAACTCGGCATGGGGATGGCGGTGCTGCATGAAAGCTTCGCCTACGAAAATGGTGCGTACGGCACCCAATGCGGCTGCTTGCTGGACTACCTTGCCATGCTCTTCATAGGATTCGTCACCCATTTCGAACATGTCGCCAAGGATGACAACCTTGTGGCTGGCCTCAAGAAACCGGAGATTGTCCAATGCGGCAGCCATACTGCTCGCATTGGCATTATAATAATCGCAAATCACGGTATTGTGTTTGGTTTGGGTAAGCTGCGAGCGGTTGTTGGCTGGTGTGTAGTCGGCTATCGCCTGGTTGATATTGCCGGGCGTGATGCCAAAATGCCTGCCGATGCATATTGCGGCGAGGATATTTTCCGTATTGTATGCGCCGGTAAGCTGGGTGCGTACCGTACGCGGCGTTGCATCTCCTTGTTCCCGCCAGCGCAGCTCAAGCATGGGGGAGGCATGCGCTAACTCGCCTATCAGGTCATTGGTCGCCGAAAAGCCATAGTTGACGATGTGCTGGATATTCCTTGCACCAGCCATCTCGTTGAGCAAAGGATTGTCGTTTTGCAAAAACAACGTGCCCTGATGGGCGGCGAGGTAGTCATACAGCTCACCCTTCGTCTTTTTTACACCTTCAAAACCGCCGAAGCCTGCTAAGTGCGCTTTGCCAACATTGGTGATCAGGCCGTGGGTGGGATGGGCAATATCGCAAAGCAGTGCGATTTCGCCGGGATGGTTGGCTCCCATCTCGATAACAGCGATTTCGGTTTGGTGCGAGATAGCGAGTATGGTGAGCGGCACGCCGATATGGTTATTGAGATTGCCCTTGGTGGCATACGTAATGAACTGCTTCGAGAGTACAGCATGGACCAATTCTTTCGTGGTGGTCTTGCCATTCGAGCCCGTGATCCCAATAAAGGGTATCTGCAGCTGCATGCGGTGGAAGCGGGCTAATTCCTGCAAAGCGATCAACACATCATCAACAAGCAAAAAGCGATCGTCACGCCGGTATTGACGTTCGTCAATGACAGCATACCGGGCACCTTTTTCGAGCGCCTCAGACGCAAACTGATTGCCATTGAAATTCGACCCCTTGAGGGCGAAAAACAGACTGTCGGGCTGGATATGACGTGTATCCGTACTGATAAGTGGATACTTGAGGAAATAGGGGTATAATGCAGCAGGCTCCATCATGCAAGTTTAGCGAATATTGCTGATTTCAGGAAATAAGTCAAAACTTGTGTAATGCATGATGTAGGAGCAACGGATTCGGTAAACGGCTGTCGCTGCTCATAAATTTGATCTTTGTTGCGTTTTAATCACAAAAAAATGTAATTTTACCGGACAAATTTATCCCGCGACCAATTATATCTCAGGCAATTCAGCTAAATTGAGGTTTTTTTTATTGAAGAGATGGATGAAACATCACTGTTGAACGGCTTGATTGCCGGAGACAAACGAGCTTTTTCAATGCTTTTCAGTGCGTACTGGAAAGAGCTTTATGCCTATGTTATCCGTATCATAAAGGATAAGGAAGAAAGTGTTGATATCGTACAAGATGCGTTTACGTCGCTGTGGCAACAACGCGAGCAGTTGCATGAAGTGAAGTCATTGAAAGGCTATATCTTTGCCATGGTGCACCACAAGGCTATCCGATTTATCAAAAGCAGTATACGGCACCGCGATTATGTCGTTGCGATGGCAGCTTATTTTCCGGATCCACACCATTCATTGGAAGCAGAGATCGATGCGCATGATTTGGCCGCATTCATCAACGCAGAAATTGCGAAACTGCCACCAAAGATGCGGGAAGTATTTCTCTTGAGCCGAAATGAACGGCTTTCTTACAAGGAAATTGCGGTGAAGCTGTCTATTGCGGAGAACACGGTTAGAAAGCAGGTCAGTTTTTCGATCAAATACCTCAGGATGAAAATAAATAAAGCCTATTTCTCCGTAGGCGCTGCGCTGTTTGTGCTGATAAGGGCGTTGCTGTCTTAAAAGCTGCTTGAACCACCTTTTTTTGCTCCTAAACAATTCAATTCATTATTTGTTTGTAAAATTTCTTGAGTTTGCTGAATTTTTCTTGTTGATAACGAGTGGTTTGCGTTTTTTTTGATCTGGGCAATACTACTTTTCCGGCCGCCAATACACTTAGCGACTGTTACCCGGTGATAAACCATGAAAAGGAAAGCTGTCAACGATTTAATCAAACGATATCTTCAGGGCGATTGCACAGCGGAGGAGCGCCAAATCCTTTATTTGTGGCTCGCTAAGCAAGCTGCTCAGGAAGAATGGGAATGGCAGCCGGAAGAAGAAGTGGAGGTGGAGCACCAGTTGCGGTTCCGGTTAAGACATCTGTTGGAAAATCCGAAACCCCTGGAGGCGGAGTCTCCGCAGCGAACCAGGAGCTTATTCGGAAAATTGGCCGGTGCGGCTGCCATCCTGTTATTGGCCTTGACAGGGCTGGGAATTTGGTTTCTCGGTCGTCATCCCCTACCAACGGTAGGGACCGTTGCTATACAACAGCGTGAACCCGTAGCATTTCAAACGTATGCGGCGTTGACGATTCATGCTGAAGGAAAAGACTATTTGGTAGATAGTTTGCCAATCGGGGTCGAAACAACTGTTGGACAAGCCGTGGTCAAAAAGACATCGATTAATAGCTTGAGCTATTACCAACGTTTGGGCGACATGGATTCGTCGTCCAGGGTCTTTGCCAAGCATACGATTTTTGTGCCGAAGGGGCGGGACTTTAATGTGACGCTTCCCGACGGATCGGACGTGTGGCTCAACACCGAGTCCGCATTGGAGTTTCCCACACGCTTCACTGGAAGCGAGCGTCGTGTAACGATATCTGGAGAAGCATTCTTTGACGTGACGTCTGATAAAACAAATCCATTCATCGTTGCGGCCAACGAAACGGAAGTCATTGCCACGGGCACCCAGTTCAATGTTAAAGCCTACCGGGATGAAAAAGCTACGTATGCAACATTGGTTGAAGGCATGATTACGATGGCCACGCCTGAGGAATCGCTATCAATGACGCCAAGCCAACAGGCCATAACACAGCAAGGGATGCCAGGTATACAGGTATCTTCGATAAATGTCGCCAACATTATCGCCAAGAAAAATGGATATTTTGCTTTTTATAAACAGGATATTACCAGTATCATGAAAGAGGTATCGCGATGGTATGATGTAGAAATTTATTTTCAGGGGGAGATCTCGCCGCGACTCTTCGGTGGCACGTTTTCCAGAAAACGTACGCTGAATGAATTGCTGGAATATTTTCAGTCGATCGGCAATTTTAAGTTTAAGCAGAAAGGAAGGAGGATTATCGTTATGTCATGACATCAACTCCATAAAAAAACCAGAAGTGCTCGAACACTTCCGGTTCATTATCCAGCGGCAAACGCTGTGATTAGGTCAATCAATTGCGGAAACAATTTTTAACAAACCTAATATGCAAATGTATAACATTTTTGCTGCCCGAGCAAGAGGCAGTAGTCACGCTCTTTCCCTAACTAGACTTTTGATAACCATGAAGCTATGTATTGCATTGATGCTTATAGCGGTATTTCAAGTCAAAGCGACAGCATATGGTCAAAACGCGACCATTCAAGCCAGAAATGTTTCACTGGTCTGGATTTTTGAAGAATTAAAGAAGCAAACGGATTATGATTTCCTTTATGCATTCGACGATCTCAGTGGAAGCAAACCACTCACTGTTAACTTCAAAAATGCTCCCATTACCAAGATTCTGGATGCCGTTTTTGCCAATCAGCCTTTGTCTTACCGTATTAAAAAGTCGATGGTATTGGTTACGCGCAAGCACTTACAGGCACCGATAGCCACCGTCACACAAGATTCTACCAGACAAATCATGGGAACAGTAACGGATGAAACGGGAAATCCCTTAAGTGGTGCATCCGTATCCATACAGGGTGGTGCTGGTAATGGCACCTACACGGATCAGAGCGGCCGATTCTCACTTACGGTGCCGGCGAATTCTTCGTTGGTTGTTTCGTATGTGGGATTCGAAACTAAAACTGTCCCTACCGATCAACGGACGACATACGGCATTGCCCTTGTTGAAGAGCCCAGCGTGCTGGAAGAGGTCGTTGTGGTCGGTTATTCTACCCAAACCAAAAAAGAAATCACCGGTTCGGTAGCCATCGTGGATGTGGAAGATATGAAGAATGTCCCTGCAGGAAGCGCTGAGCAGATGCTGCAAGGCCGGGCATCAGGTCTGAACATTACGACGTCCGGCAGTCCGGGCTCGGCAAGCAATATCCGGATTCGAGGAATTACATCATTCGGCAACAACAGTCCTTTGGTCATTATCGACGGTGTACAGGGCGAATTGACCGACATCAATTCGAACGATATCGAATCGATACAAGTGTTGAAAGATGCAGGCGCAGCTGCAATCTATGGGGTGCGGGGTTCGAATGGCGTGATTGTCGTAACCACCAAAAAAGGAAAAGCCGGTGCGGCTAAAATTACTTACGACGGTTATTACGGGATTCAGACACCGCCGAGCGGCAATGTCTATAACCTGCTAAATACGCAGGAAATGGCCGAGGTGACCTGGAAAGCATTCATTAACTCCGGGCAAGTGGATGCCAACGGTAATCCCAGTCATGTGCAATATGGCAACGGCCCGACTCCCGTTATACCGGATTACATCCTTGTGGGCACAAATACGGGTGTGGTGGGTAGCTTGACCGAAGAACAGCTGGCAAGTTACAACGTTGATTATAGCAGGGGAGATATCTATCAGATCATACCGGCAAATAAGGAAGGGACGGATTGGTTCCATGAAATATTCAAACCGGCTCCCATACAAAGCCATACGGTGTCAGCCTCAAGCGCTGGCAATAAATCGTCTTACTTTTTCTCTGCGGGGTATTTCAACCAACAAGGGACGATGATAGACTCTTACCTAAAGCGGTACAGCGTACGGGCCAATACATCGTTCAATATCAAAGATAATATCCGTGTGGGGGAAAACCTATACCTGTTTACCCGGGATAATCCGAGCGCATACACCGGCGTACAAAACACTTCCGATACCGGTAACCCATTGATGCTGTCTTTCATGATGCAGCCCATTATTCCGGTATTTGACTTGATGGGCAACTACGCGGGTACGCGGGCCCGGGGATTGGGACAAAGCCCCAGCCCTTATGCCGTGGCTCAGCGCAACGGTGGGTATCATAACAGTTCGTGGACCGCTCAGGGAAACATCTTCGCGGAGATCGACTTTCTTAAGCATTTCAATTTCAGAACTTCTTTCGGTGGATTCGTAAGAAGTGGAAATACCAACAACTTCCTGCGCCGGACGTATGAAGATGCCGAAAACAATTCAATAAATACGTACAACGAGGGTTCGTCGTATACCCAGCAGTGGACATTCACCAATACGCTTCAATACAACCAGAAGTTTGGACGGCACCAAGTAAAGGTGTTGGCGGGCTTGGAGGCTGTGGAGAATACTGGCCGGACGCTCGGTGGCAGCTCGGCCGGATACTTCAGCGACGATCCAAGCTTTCTTACATTAAGCTCGGGTTCGGGCAACTTTACCAATCGTAGCAGCATGTCGGAGTATACCCTGTACTCCCAGTTTGGTAAAGTTGACTATAATTTTGACGAGAAATACATCGTCGGGGTCACGCTCCGTCGCGACGGATCGTCCCGGTTTAGTGAACAGAATCGCTGGGGAATGTTTCCGGCGTTTTCCGCAGGCTGGCGAGCATCCGAAGAACGTTTTATGGAAGGAGTAAGCTGGCTTGACAATTTGATGATTCGTGGGAGCTGGGGCATTTTGGGCAATCAGCTTAATGTGGATCCCAGCAATGCTTACACGCAATATAACAGCACGGTGGGCGGCAGTTTGAATTCGTACTATGACATCGGTGGGACGGGGTCAAGCCCCCTGCAGGGATTCCGGCTTAGCCGGATAGGAAACTTAGCTACCGGATGGGAAGAAGACCGGCTTTCCAACATCGGGCTGGATATGACCGTGCTGAATTCAAAACTTGACCTTTCGGTTGAGTATTACCAGAAACGGATAAATGGGCTGTTGTTTGAAGATCAATCGCCAGCCACGGCTGGTGGAGCTTCCCTGCCAACGGTAAACATCGGGAATATCGAAAACAAAGGGGTCGATTTTAATGCAAACTACCATGGGACAGCTGGAGAGCTGACCTTTGATTTAGGATTGAACGTGACTCGTTATAGGAGCCGCGTGGTTGATTTGCCGAACACGTATTTTGATACGGGTACTACCCGGACGGGAAATTTCGTGAGGAACCAAGTGGGGCATCCCGTTGGCGCATTCTTCGGCTATCAGGTTGAACGGCTTTTCCGCGATGCGGACGATGTGGCCAATTCGCCCGCGCAGGATGCCGCAGCCCCAGGTCGGTTTAAATATGCGGATATCACCGGTGATAACCAGATTTCTACCGCAGACCGTACGTTCATCGGGGATCCGAACCCCGATTTTACCTATGGCTTGAATATGAACGCAAGTTATAAGCAATTCGGGTTGACCATGTTTTTTTACGGTTCGCAAGGCAATGATGCCGTGAACTATCAGCGTTGGTGGACGGATTTTTTTCCGTCGTTGCAGGGCGTGAAGAGCAAGGACCTGTTGTACAATTCATGGCGCCCCGATAACCTGGATGCTAAAACGCCCATTATTGAAAACCAATCGAACTTTAGCAACAACGCGGTTCCTAATTCTTATTATATCGAGGATGCTTCTTTCTTAAAGCTGAAGAACATCATGCTCAGCTATACATTTGGAGGGAATCAATTGACCCGTTTGGGTATCAATCAGTTGCGGGTCTACTTGCAGGTGGCGAATCTTTTCACCATCACGAAATATACCGGACTGGATCCCGAACTTGGCGGTACGGAGAGCGCGTTCGGTATCGATTATGGCAACTACCCGAATAATCAACGTAACTATAACTTAGGTGTAAGTTTCACATTTTAAGGAATTGATCGATATGAACCTGCATAAATAGGCATAAACAAAAGGACATGAATGATTTATGCAAGATTCATTGCCGTCAAAAACAAATTATTCGAATGAAAAAATTCATTTTAAAGATAACGGTATACAGCATGGGTGTGGTGACACTTTTAGGTGTGAGCTCATGCAGTGATAGTTTTTTGAAAGTCGATCCCTTGGGGACATTGAGTGATCAGACGCTGGCCAATGCCGCAGGTGCGGAAGGCTTACTCATCGGTGCCTATTCGCTTTTGGACAAAGTCGGCGGGGCAGGCAGTGGCAATGGCATTTCGAGCTCAAACTGGGTGTTTGGAAGTGTGGCCGCTGATGACGCGTACAAAGGCTCTACGCTCGGAGACCTTCCGGATATTTTGGCGGTAGAAACGTTCGCGGGGAATCCGGCTACTGGTTTGTTCAACAGCGAATGGCGCGTGTTGTATGACGCGATACAACGGAGTAACGAGGTGCTGCGTGTCCTCGAGTTGGTGAACGACATCTCGGACGCGGAAAGAACGCGGATTGCCGCAGAAGCGCGCTTTTTAAGGGGGCATTTTCATTTTGAAGCGAAGAAAAAATGGAATAACGTGCCCTTCCTGGATGAAAGCATCAACTATAACAACGGTAACCTGAATGTCCCAAACACAGCGGACATTTGGCCGAAGATTGAAAACGATTTTGTTTTTGCGGCTGAAAACCTTCCGTCAACACAGTCGGCGATAGGCAGGGCCAACAGTTGGGCGGCGAAGGCGTATTTGGCAAAAACCTACCTTTTCCAAGGCAAATACTCAGCCGCCAAGCCATTGTTTGACGACATTATCACGAATGGAACAAACCCCCTGGGCGTGAAATATGATTTGGTGAACTTCCATGACAACTTTAACGCGGAGCGATCAAATAATGCGGAAACGGTTTTTGCGGTACAGTTTTCGGTGAATGATGGCTCGAACGGCCAAAATGGCAACCGTGGCGACCGGCTCAACGGGCCTTATAATTGGGGGCCTCCGGGGGGCAGCGGCTTTTTTCAACCCTCCCAGAGCTTAGTTAACTCATTCCGGGTGAACGAAGACGGGCTTCCTTACTTGGATAATTTCAACGCAGTGGACGTGAAAAATGATCAAGGGATATCCTCCACGACGCCGTTTACACCGGATGAAACCGCCCTTGATCCGCGCTTGGATTGGACTGTGGGGCGCCGTGGTATTCCATATTTGGATTGGGGTGTACATCCGGGGCAAGCAGCCGTTCGCGAGCAATCGAGCGGCGGACCCTATGCACCAATCAAAACGGTTTATTACAAGGCACAAGAAGGTGTGTATTCAGATGCTACGGCATTGTACGGCATCTATACAACCATCAGCTACAAAATAATCCGCTTTGCGGACGTGTTGCTGATGGCGGCAGAAGTGGAAGTGGAATTGGGTGACTTAGTGAGAGCAACCGAACTGGTAAACCGCGTGCGCAGCCGGATGAGTGATCCCGCCACGTGGGTACATACCTATATCAACAATGATAACCCCGGAATGGGTTTCACCGATATTCCGGCGGCAAACTACAAAATCGGGCTTTATCCGACATTTCCTAATCCGGAATATGGACGGAAAGCCGTACGATTCGAACGGAAACTGGAATTGGCCATGGAAGGACACCGTTTCTTTGACCTGGTAAGGTACGGTACCGTGGCCGAAGAGCTTACGGCTTACTGGGAGAAAGAAAAAGCGGTCCATACGTATTACGGATCGGCCGTCTTCCAAGTCGGTAAGCATGAGTATTACCCCATTCCACAAGCTCAGATCGATTTGAGTTTGGGAACCCTGGTGCCGAACCCCAATTATTAACGTATATAAACATCAAGGAGCATCGTTAGTTGCTTGACTTTTTAGTAACAAAACAAGTAAATTTTAAAAAATGGAAAATTCAACATCATTATCACGCCGGTCATGGCTGAAAAATGCAGCTGTCATTGGTGCTTCAGCGGTAGCTGCACCTGGCTTGATTGCTAAAGCGGACGCCAAAGCTTCCAAAGCCGCACCTTATACGCCTCCCATACGGTTTGCAGTGTCTACGTATTCATACTGGCATTTCGAGAAAGTCAAATATCCGATTGAAAAGGTTATTGAAAACGCTTCAAAGCTGGGTTTTGATGGGGTGGAAATCCTGCATAGACAAATGGAAAGCGAGGAAGTGCCTTACATGAATAAATTGAAGCGTCTTGCCTTTGACGCTGGATTGGCTCTGCCGATGCTTTCGATTCACCAAAGTTTCGTGCAACCAGATATTGAGCGCCGTAAGCGTGATATTGCCCATACTAAGCGTTGCATCGGACTGGCCGTGCAAATGGGAATTCCCTGCATCCGGATGAATACCGGTAGCTGGGGCACCGGGCGGTCAGCACCTGATTACTATAAAACGGGTAAAGAAACCCCGCTTCCGGGGTATACCGACGAAGATGCGATTAAGTGGTGTATCGATGGCTTGGGCGAATGTTTGGTCGATGCGGAAAAAGCAGGGGTGATATTGGCTATCGAAAATCACTGGGGGCTTTCGTCCAATATTGACTACCTCGAACGTATTTATACAGCCCTCAAGGACTCGCCCGCAATGGGGCTTAACCTGGATACAGGAAACTATGTAGGTGATCCGTACCCGCAATTTGAGCGGTTGGTGGGATATGCCAACATCATTCAGGCGAAAACGTACTATGGAGGTGGCCATTATTATGATTTGGATCTCGACTATCCGCGTATAGGTAAGATTGCACGTGATAAAGGCTTCAAGGGATATGTGTCGTTGGAGATGGAAGGTAAGGAAAACCCGGATATTGCCGTGCCCAAAAGTTTGGAAGTGTTGCGTAACGCATTTAATGGGTAAGTAGAGGATGATGGAAGGAAGCCTACAGTGGCTTCCTTCTTTAAGATAGTTTGCACACTTTTTAATCGCTATATGGATGTTTTTCTTCGGTTGAGGTTGTCGTCGATGATGTTCCTGCAATATTTTGTATGGGGCATGTGGTACGTAACCATGGGCACCTTCATGATGACCCACCTTAAGGTTGGAGCCGTGGAGGTGGGGAGTGCGTATGCGACCTTTTCCATCGGGGCCATCATTTCCCCCTTTTTTGTCGGATTAGTGGCTGATCGTTTTTTCCCTTCCCAACGTGTATTGGGTGTATTGCATATCGCTGGAGCTGTTGTGCTTTTCTTTGTGGGCAAGGTTACGGAATTTTCCGCATTCTGGTGGTTGATCTTACTATATACGATACTGTATACGCCAACCATTTCGCTTGCCAACTCCATTTCTTTCAGGCAAATGGATAATCCGGGAAAGCAGTTTCCTGCGGTACGGGTGCTGGGCACCATCGGATGGATAGCGGCCGGCCTGTTAATAGGTTATCTGGAGCTGGATAGCTCGTCACTTATTTTTCATGTTGCGGCAATTGCTTCGATAGCACTCGGGATGCTAAGTTTTATGCTTCCGCATACGCCGCCGAATCGGACGAACAACGCCTCCTGGAAATCGCTGTTAGGACTCGAAGCATTGGTGCTGTTCAAAAGCCGTGCTTTCTTGCTGTTTTTTGTGTTATCCATACTGATTTGTATCCCTTTGACGTTTTATTACAATTTCGCTAATCCTTTTTTAAATGATATAGGCGTATCCAATGCTGCGGGGAAAATGACACTGGGCCAGGTATCGGAAGCACTGTTTATGCTACTTATTCCGTTTCTGTTTGCAAAACTGGGTGTCAAGCGGATGTTGATTTTGTCATTGGTTTGTTGGATATTGCGCTATCTGTTTTTTGCGTTCGGGGACGCTGATAACGCCATGTGGATGCTTTTGGTTGGCATTGCATTGCATGGTGCATGTTATGATTTCTTTTTCGTCACGGGGCAAATCTATACAGAGCATGTGGCTGGTGAGCGGATCAAGAACGCTGCACAAGGGCTTATCACGTTTGCGACGTATGGGATTGGGATGTTTTTGGGATCCTATATTTCGGGGTACCTTACGGAACAATATGTCATCATCGGTGGTGACCACACAACGTATAACTGGGAAAGCGTTTGGTTAATTCCTGCATACATATCGGTAGCGCTGCTTGTGCTATTGGTATTATTTTTCAACGAAAGGAAAAAAAGACAACAAGTATATGAATAGAAGACAAGCAATCAAAGGTGTAGCGATGCTCATCGGCGGTACCGCTACCATTTCTACCTTTGGGTTGATGACTCAGTCGTGTTCGGGAGAGCGCGGAGAAACGTCAGCGTTCAGCGATACCGAACGGGAGTTGATGGACGCGGTATGTGATACATTGATTCCGGAAACGGATATACCGGGGGCAAAAGCTGCCGGCGTCGGACCATTCGTGTTGATGATGCTGGAAGATTGCTACAGTGAGGAAGACCGCGAACTCGTATCGAAGGGATTGTCGACCCTGGAAAAAGAGGCCAGGCAATACCATGGCAAATCTTTCAACAAGTTGACGCCGGAAGACCGCGAGAAGTTGCTTAAAACATTTGAGGGAGACAGCGCACCGTTTTTCGGCTTGATTAAGCGGTTGGCCAACCAGGGGTATTATACGTCTGAAATCGGCGCTACGCAAGCGCTGGTGATGGATTTTATACCGGGTGACTACCATGGGTGCCTGCCCTTGCAGGAAGGGCAGCGTGCTTGGGCAATGTAGCGCGGATAATGACTGGCGTCTATCCAGAAACGCAGGGACTCGGCTACCCTGGTATCCAGCAAGGAGCACATGGGCAGAAAAACGCAAATGACGTGTCGTAAAGACCGTTTACCGGGAGATCGCAATGAAGCCAGAGACGGGATAGACAGACACTAACTAAATAAAACAAAAGGATGTACCTAAATATTACTGCAGAAAAAACGAATACCTATGATGCTATTGTCGTCGGCTCTGGTATTAGTGGGGGTTGGTCGGCCAAGGAGCTGACCGAAAAGGGGCTGAAAGTACTCATGTTGGAGCGCGGCCGCAATATAGAGCATATCAAAGATTACGAAAATACCTTAAAGCAGCCCTGGGAGTTTAAGCACCGGGGGGAGCTGACTAATGAACAGAAGCGTACCCACCCCGTGCAGACCCGGCATGGGCACTACAATGAATACAACGAAAGTTTCTGGGTGAACGACGAAGAGAATCCGTATGTGGAGGTGAAGCGGTTTGACTGGTTCAGGGGCTACCACGTTGGCGGGCGGTCGCTGATGTGGGGGAGAGGGTGTTTACGGATGGGCGAAGTGGATTTTGAGGCAAACGCTAAAGAAGGGATAGGCGTGGACTGGCCTATCCGTTATCAAGATATTGCACCTTGGTACGACTACGTGGAGCGCTTTGCGGGCATAAGTGGGCAGGCCGAAGGGCTGGCCCAATGCCCCGACGGGGTTTTTTTACCGCCCATGGAAATGAACTGCGTGGAAAAGGAGGTCAAGAAGCGAATAGAAGCGCATTACAACCGGGAGCGGGTGCTGACGATTTTTAGGATGGCCAACCTGACCGTGCCGCACAACGGCCGGGGCAAGTGCCAGAACCGAAACCTCTGCGCCCGGGGCTGTCCTTATGGCGCATATTTCAGCACGCAATCGGCCACGTTGCCTGCTGCCGTCGCGACAGGAAATCTGACGTTGCGTCCATTTTCGGTAGTGAGCGAAATAATCTATGATAAGGAAACCAAAAGGGCAAAGGGTGTTCGGGTAATCGATGCGCAGACTTTGGAAACTACGGAATATTACGCCAAGATCATCTTTCTGAATGCGTCGACGTTGGGAAGTACTTACATCCTCCTGAACTCGGTTTCGGATGCTTTTCCTGAAGGAATGGGTAATGGAAGCGGCCAATTGGGGCACAACTTAATGGACCATCACTTTAGGGTAGGTGCATCGGGCACGTTCGAAGGATTTGAAGATGTTTATTACTCCGGCAGAAGACCGGCGTCTGTATATGTGCCCCGCTACCGTAATTTTGGAAAAGATAAGCGTGATTATTTGCGGGGATTTGGAATGTCCGGCAGTGCGAGCCGTTCAGGATGGCAAAAAAACATTGCTGAACTGAGCTATGCGGAAGAAATAGAAGCACGGACAAAGCCGGGAGAGTGGCGTATGGGACTCGCAGGATGGGGTGAGACCCTTCCCTACTACGAGAATCGGGTGTGGCTGGATCATGCAAAAAAGGATAAATGGGGATTGCCACTGCTGGCCATTGATGCGGAGTTTAAGGAGAACGAGCTGAAGATGCGTGTGGATATGAAGAATGACGCTGCCGAAATGCTGGAAGTGGCTGGTTTGAAAAACATCAGTACCTATGATCGACCTTCGCACCCGGGTGCATGTATCCATGAGATGGGTACCGCCCGAATGGGGCATGATCCGAGGACTTCAGTATTGAATAAATGGAACCAATTGCACGAGGTACCTAACGTGTTTGTAACGGACGGAGCGTGCATGACATCTACGGGGAACCAAAATCCATCGCTTACCTACATGGCGCTCACTGCGCGGGCGTGCGACTATGCTGTCAGCGCGCTAAAAAAAGGAGACTTATGACCAATAACCAACGTGCCCCGCTCCGCATACTTGTAGTGGGCTGTGGAAATATGGGGGCATCTCATGCCCATGCGTACCACGGACTGGAAGGTTTTCAGATC
This sequence comes from Parapedobacter sp. ISTM3, assembly GCF_016533505.1. Classification (NCBI taxonomy): domain Bacteria; kingdom Pseudomonadati; phylum Bacteroidota; class Sphingobacteriia; order Sphingobacteriales; family Sphingobacteriaceae; genus Parapedobacter; species Parapedobacter sp. ISTM3. Next base: position 75,978 of record NZ_JAENGN010000021.1, read on the forward strand.
TGTGGCCTGGTTTCCCCCGGAAAGAGCAAAGAAGTCCTCAACGACGCGCTGGGAGGGGGTTATGCCTTATACGACAACTATTTGGAAGCGCTGAAGCTTACCAAGCCCGATGCGGTGTGTATCGCTACGTATCCTGATACACATGAGGCGTATGCAATCGCGGCTTTTGAGGCAGGAGCTCACGTATTTCTTGAGAAGCCGCTCGCGGACACGGTTGACGGCGCTTTGCGTGTGAAGGCCGCGGCTGTGGAACGTGGTAAAAAATTGGTGGTGGGTTATATTCTACGGCACCACCCTTCGTGGATGCGGTTTATTGCGGAAGCCCGCCGTTTGGGAACCCCGTTGGTTATGCGGATGAACTTAAACCAGCAAAGCCACGGCGCCATGTGGGATACCCACCGTAATCTGATGAAGAGCCTTAGCCCCATTGTCGACTGCGGTGTGCATTATATCGATGTGATGTGCCAAATGGCGCCTGGGGTGCCAACGCAAGTGAGCGCGATAGGTGCACGACTGACGGATGACATTGCCGACACCAATTATAATTACGGCCAATTACAGCTTCGCTTTTCAGATGGATCGGTCGGTTGGTATGAAGCGGGTTGGGGGCCGATGATCAGCGAGACGGCTTACTTTGTAAAAGATGTTATCGGGCCTAAAGGTTCGGTCTCAATTGTGGCTGCTAACGCCCAGCAGGATGGAAAATCGGATGCTGTGGCGTCGCACACCAAGACGGAGCGACTGCGGTTGCATCATGCGGCTTTAGATGGTGCCAATGAGTTTGTGGCGCCGGATGAATGGATCAGTATGGAAGACGAACCCGATCACCAGGAACTGTGTAATCGCGAACAGGCCTTTTTTCTTCGGGCCATCGTTGAAGATCTGGATCTTTCCCGTGCGACGGACGACGCCATCAACAGCCTGCGTATTGCGTTTGCTTGTGATGAATCGGTGCGTACAGGGCGGGTTGTGCAGCTGCCGGCCATGAATGCATAGGAATTTTTGTACCTCATACTTAATTAGTCATGTTTATTATCCCCTCTTTTCGCTGGGCGCGGCTGGCATGTTTAGGTGCTGGGCTTTTTGTGTCCCAAATCGTGGTGGGCCAGCAGGCCGACCAGTCGTATGAACGGTTGCAAAGTCAGTTTGAAAATTTGCAACACCAATTTCAGCAGCTGAATAAGGTTATTGACGATCTGAATTGGATGCTCGGACTGGATGACTTTGCTTACATGGACAAAGTGCAACTTACAGGACCGCCACCAGCGGTGGAGCGGAATCCGACCGGCCAGGGTGCTGGCAATCCGTTGAAATTCATGGCCTATGTGTTTATCCCTAAACCTTTTAATCCTGATGATAAATACCCATTGCTTGTATTGCCCCATGATGGCGTACATGGGAATTTCAGAACGGCATACGCGCATATCATCAAGGAGCTTATGATACAAGGGTATGTGGTGGTCGCCCCGGAATACCGGGGGAGTAGCGGATATGGCAGGGGATTTTACCAACAGATTGACTACGGCGGATTGGAGAATGAAGATGTGCGGGTGAGTAAAGATTTTATGTTGGATCAGTATAGCTTCATTGATAAAAACCGGGTCGGTATCATGGGGTGGAGCCACGGAGGAATGATCACCTTGATGAATTTGTTTAATTTTCCGAAGGATTATAAAGTCGGGTTTGCCGGGGTGCCGGTAAGTGACCTTATCGCCCGTATGGGATATAAAAACGATGGATATCGGCAGTTGTACTCGGCAGATTATCATTTGGGCAAAAGCGCCGACCAAAACGTGGCGGAATACCGGAAGCGTTCGCCGGTTTGGAATGCGGATAAGTTGGAAACCCCGTTGTTTGTACATGCAAATACCAACGATGAGGATGTGAATGTGCTGGAGGTAGAACACCTGATCAAGTCCCTCCAAGCGGCAAATAAGACTTTCGAGTATGAAATATTCGAGAATATGCCCGGCGGACATGTCTTTGACCGGCTGGATACTAAAAAGGCGGTGGAAGTCCGGTTGACGATCTATCAGTTTCTCGGGCGGTACTTAAAACCTAAGCACCCATTCACCGACCCGACCTCGCTGTTGAAGGCGAGTTATTACCCGATGCCTTCGCCTTAGCTGCCCCAATGGGAAATGGAATATAAGCGTACAATGTAATCTGATTTTTTTTATTCTTGCTAATCAAAAACCAATCCCCCAAGTGTAGCGGTGATGGCGGGGATGGAAAGAATACGCAAAGGGCTTGAAAGATCATGGATTACGCTTCATTGTTTCGCTTTATAATAGATTTTAGGACAAAGTTTATTTTGATTGCCGGTTGGCCGTTGATGCTGGCTGCGCAACAGGCGCCAAAACTAAAAGTTGCCTTCCCCACTTCGGATAGTACGATCGTGGCGGAAGGCATTGCCTTTTTCAAAGGGCAGGCTGATCCTTCAGGTATGCTTTTCCTCAATGGCAACGAAGTACAGGTATACCGTACCGGTATGTTTGCCGCGCCACTGCACCTGACCGAAGGGGACAATGAGCTGCATGTCCGGTACATTGTTGGTTCGGATACGGTGTGTCGGCGAATGGTTGTGGTTTATAAAAAGCCTGCTCCGCCCCAACCGACGAGCGGTTTTGCCATCGATGACGTGCGTCTATCGATGGAGGGGGATTTATGGTTGCAGCCCGGCGATTTACTACAGGTAGAAATGAAGGCTCCTCCGGGGATGAAAGCCACGTTTTATAAAGGTATTCCACTTTTTGAAGTGGACACGGCAGATGCGGAGGTGGCGGGGATTTACCGGGGTGAATATGTGATCCAACCGTCCGATAGTTTGATGGAACAGGCTATTCGGTTTGTGTTATACGACGAAACTACCCAACAAACGGTAACAAAGGACAGCCGCCAGCGGATTACTGTATTGAACCAATCCCATGCATTGACGGGCTTGACCAAGACCAATGATGTCCCCTTATTCTATGGCTTAGGCACCGATCGTTTGGGCGGAGCCAAGATGGGGTATCTAGATAGTCTGGTGAAGTTGGAAATAACAGGCAAAATGAACGATATGTACCGGTTGAGGCTCTCTGAACAAGTGCAGGCTTACGTGCCGGTAGATTTTGTTCGCTTGCAGCAAGGTGTACATTTTCGACCTTATTCGCTTACCGGTAGCTGGATGGTGTCGTCGGATAGCACGAACGATTTCATCCGCATTGGCCTGAATGAACGGCTTCCTTATACCGCAATTGTACAGCATGCGCCCACGCGCATCGTGGTGGATATTTATGGTGCGGTGTCTAACAGTAATTGGATAACACAGAAGGACAGCCTTATAGCGATTGAAAATGTGTGGTATGAGCAGGTTAGTAAAGGTGTATTTCGCGTATATGTCGAGACGAAGCAACCACAATTGTGGGGATATGATGTGGGGTATAGCGGTACTCAGCTGGTCATCCGTGTAAAGGCCCAGCCTCCAAAGCTTGACCTTGGAAAGCTGCGCGTCGCCGTGGATGCAGGGCATGGCGGGCGTAATCGTGGCGCAACGGGAATGACAGGGGCACTGGAGAAAGACCTCAACTTATCCATGGCATTGAAATTAAAAACTGCCTTGGAAAGGATAGGCACGACGGTGATTATGACGCGGGAAACAGATCGGTCCTTCAACAACGGCGACCGGCTGACGTGGCTCAAAGCGCAGCATCCGGATTTATTGATAAGTATTCACTGCAACGCCTCGGTAAACCCCTTGGTACAGGGAACGTCTACCTATTACCGGCATCACGCGTACCGGCCCCTGTCGCGCCATATTCTTGCCCAGTTGCGAAAACTGGGGTTGGCGGATTTCGGTAATGTAGGCGGATTTAATTTCGCACTCAATGCGCCCACGGGATTTCCATCCGCTTTGGTGGAGGTAGCTTTTCTATCGAATCCGGCCGACGAGGAGCGGTTGTTGGATATTGGCTTTCATGATGAGGTCGCTGAGCGCATTGTGGATGGGCTGCGGGATTTTTTGGAGGCGGTTCAGTAACCCACGATGTTTAGTCAATTTTGTCTTACCTTTGCCTGCACATGGACGTAATGAATTGGAAACAATTGCTCTCCGCCAAGCGGTGGGGATACGAATCCCGCCAGGTAGATGATCAGCATGACGCGCGGTCCGAATTTCAGCGGGACTACGATCGGCTGATTTTTTCGTCGCCTTTTCGTAGACTTCAAAACAAAACACAAGTTTTCCCATTGCCGGGCAGTGTATTTGTACACAACAGGCTTACTCATAGCCTTGAAGTAGCTAGCGTAGGGCGGTCGCTGGGGCGTATTTTTTATAATGAAATGCGTAGGGCAAATCCGGAGATAGACAACGAGATTCCCTATTTGCAGGAAGTGGGTAATATTGTATCCGCTGCATGTTTATCCCATGATTTAGGGAATCCCGCCTTTGGGCATTCGGGAGAGGCAGCTATTTCAAACTATTTTACAGATGGGATTGGGGTTGAATTTAAAGACCAAGTTACGCCGGCTGAATGGGCCGATCTGACTCACTTCGAAGGTAACGCTAATGCGCTGCGTATACTTACGCATCCTTTTGCGGGTAAAGATGAGCACGGCTTTGCGCTGACTTATACGACATTGGCTGCCATTGTGAAATATCCGTGCGCCGCCATTGATGGGCACGACAAAAATACACACCACCGAAAGAAGTATGGCTTCTTTAAATCTGAAGAGCCTGTCTTTGAAAAGATAGCGCAAGCGTTGGGGCTGATTAAAGATGCGGACGTACAGACGGGCTATAAGCGTCATCCCTTGGTTTATCTGGTGGAAGCGGCGGACGACATCTGCTACAATATCATTGACCTTGAAGATGCCCATCGGCTTGGCATCTTGTCTTACGAACAGGTCGAGCGCCTGTTGTTGCCGGTTTGCCGCGATGACCAACTGGAAGGACGCTTAAAAAAACTTGCCGATTTTGATAGCCGGATAAGTTTGCTGCGGGCAAAGGCGATAAATACACTGATTATGTCTTGCGCAAAAGTCTTCGCAGAAAACCAAGATGCCCTTTTGCGGGGGCAGTTTGGCCAGCCGTTAATGGCTGCGGTAGATGTTGATTTGGTCAATGCCATGCGTGCGATCGAGCAGGTGTCGGTAGAAAAAATTTACAATGCGCAATCGGTCGTGCAAATCGAGGTTGCGGGCTATAAAGTCATGAACGGTCTATTGGAAGAGTTTATCCCCGCCTACCTCAAACAGGAGCGGACGAAATATGATACGAAGCTGCTGGCATTAATGCCCCAGCAGTTTTACACCCAACGGCAGGATACGTACGCTAAAATTCGGTCGGTACTTGATTTTGTTTCGGGGATGACTGACCTCTACGCCGTGGAGCTTTATCGGAAAATAAAAGGAATATCATTTCCCTCATTGGATTAAGGCAAGGTACCGACCTTGCCATTTAGCAAATGACGCGTTAGTTTATGCATACAACTCTATACAACCCATTCACCGACTTCCGGTTCGACAATAATAGCTGCTTCTTGAGCGGGCAGCCGTTGCAGTCGGTGGATGAACACATACAGGTCTTTCCGCACTGGCTCATGCGCAAGTTTGATTTGGAAGACAAGCCCTTCAAGCTGCTTGATGAAAGTATGCGTACCTATAAGCAATTGCAACTGCCATGTGCGACGGAAGTGGCTGAACGGATTGCCGAGCTGGATAGACAGGTGGAGCAAGCGTTTGACAGTGGGTACCATGCGGTAAAGGAGTTGGAAAGCGTATTGCTGTTTCAGTGGGTGGCTAAGATGGTGTATGGAGTTGTCTTTAATGAGATACAAGCAGGCATACGCCAGCAAATGCTTAGCGGAGAGGCCATGAATTTTTCACAGGTACTGGCGCATAAATTTAAAAATTTGCACTTAATGCTGCAGTCGCTTATCAGGCCTATGCAGTTTGATGGTGCTATACCTTTTTCCGTGGTGGTTGTACCGGTGGACAATCCCGAAAATACATTCGGCTACCGCGACGAAATCAATACGTTGGTGTACTCACTTAGGATGAATGATTTTGGCCTTATCGTGTGCTTGCAGGATAATGGTACCAATAACGTATATCATGGGGAATACCTGGAAAAGATAACGGGGAAGGTGCTGCATCCGATTCAGTTTGAAGAATTATGCGCAAGGTATTTTTATTCGGCATATTTATTTAGCCGGTTGCCTGAATATACCGTATTGACGACGCCTGATATGGTATATGTCGAACCGATGCCGCTGGCCAGTATGAGCATGAGGCCGATGTTTGATCAATGGCAGGTGAAAACATTCGGGCAGGTACTCGAGAATTTTTGGAAGCCTTGGGGGTATTCGTTGTTCGAAATTATCAAAAATCCTGAACGGCCGATGTCGTTTTTGCTGGACGCCAACGGCGATTTTATCCCAGCAAATGCGATTTCACTGGAGAGAGAATGATCGCGAGGATAATTGATGCTTGATTTTTATTCAATTTTATTTGGCATCAACAGGTAAAAATGGCTACCTTTGATGCCCTGCTTTTTTGAAAAGTAGGTTGTTGTTCATTGAGAAGGAATTACCAGAAAAAGGGAAGAGCTGATAATTAAGTGATTAGATGTTTTTTGATAGAAATTTTGAAAAACATTTTGAATATCAAAAAAACTC
>NZ_JAENGN010000022.1:0-66605 GCF_016533505.1 Parapedobacter sp. ISTM3
AAAGTCAGGGTTTTGTATGGATTTTAAAATGGATTAGTGATGAACGATAACAACAAAAAGCAATTGAAAAAGACCGGACGTCGCCCCAAAGAAGACCCGGCGACCATCCGCTATACGATTTCCTTTAACGAGCAGGAACACGCCCATTTTCTTGCCCTGTTTGATAAATCAGGTATGCAGGTAAAGGCTCATTTCATAACGTCCTGCATCTTTGACAAGACCATAAAAACCATTCAGATTGACAAGGGAACGGTTGATTTTTATATGCGGCTGACCTCTTTTCACAGCCAGTTCCGCTCCATAGGTGTAAACTATAACCAGATTGTAAAGCTGTTGTACAAGAATTTTTCGGAGAAAAAAGCCGCAGCGTTCCTGTACAAATTGGAAAAACAAACGGCTGAAATGGCGATGCTATGCCAAAAAATCATTCAGATAACCGAAGAATTTGAAGCAAAGAACCTGAAAAAATAGCAGTACAGATGATAGCAAAGATTGGCAGAAGCGGGAATTTATACGGTGCATTGGCGTACAATCAGCTCAAAGTAGAGAATGAAAACGGGAAAATTCTGTTCGCAAATAAGATAATCGAAACGCCAACTGGAGCATATACTGTTGCACAATTAGCACAATCTTTTGCACCTTACCTGATTGCCAACCGCAATACGGAAAAGCATACGTTGCATATTTCGCTCAATCCCGACCCGAAAGATAAGGTTAGCGATGACAGGTTTCGGCAAATGGCGGAAGAATATATGCGGGAAATGGGCTACGGCGAACAGCCTTTTGTGGTATTCAAACATACCGATATCGACCGCAGCCATATACACATTGTATCGGTTTGCGTGGACGAGCAGGGCAAAAAGATTTCGGACAAATTCGAGAAAATGCGGTCTATGAATGTGTGCCGTGAACTGGAAAGACAACACGGCTTGATACCCGCAACCGATAAAGAACACAAGCAGAACGACAAGATTTTCCGTCCGGTAGATTATCGGGCAGGCGATGTGAAAAGCCAAATCGCTTCGGTTGTCCGCCACCTACCGAATTATTATAAGTTTCAGACTTTGGGCGAATACAATGCCTTGCTTTCCCTGTTTAATGTTACCACCGAAAAAGTGGAGGGCGAATTGCAGGGAAAAATGCGGCAAGGCTTATTATATATTCCTTTAAACGAGAAAGGCGAAAGAGCCGGGCATCCGTTCAAGGCTTCGTTGTTTGGTAAAAATGCAGGGCTTCCGGCTTTGGAACTGCATTTTGCAAAATGCAAAGAGGATTTAAAAGACCACCCAAGTAAGCAGACCCTAAAAGCTGCAATTTCTATTGCTCTGAAATCCACAAATGATGAGCAGGCTTTTAAAAAGCAGTTGAGTGAACAGGGCATTAATGTAGTGGTCCGCCGGAACGATACAGGTCGTATTTATGGTATCACTTTCATAGACCACAATTCAAAGGCGGTTTGGAACGGTTCACGCTTAGCAAAGGAACTTTCTGCCAATACCTTTAATGATTATTGGAACAATAATATCAAACCGGAGATTAAAGAACCTGTCGTACAACTTCCAAAAACATCCACATCAAATGATGCAGATCTTCCTGCGGAAGAACCTCATCACTTGTTCGACTTCCTGAATACTACTGAAAAACACGAAGACGGTTTGATTGAGGCATTTGGCGGTTTGTTACCCGAAGCACAGGGCGATGATTACGAGGAACAGGATTTTGCTAACAAAATGAAGAAGAAAAAAAAAAGAAGACTGTAAGAGGTCAGATTTTGGAATTAAAAATCTGTTTTTAAAAAGATTTATTGAGCTGTCACTTTATAATTCTGAAAGAATTTGAGTTGTATTTAAGTAATTGCTTAAATAAACAAATTGACTATCTTTGTGCTATGGACAATAATTCTTGCATACGACAACAAGCAGACATTAAACAAATAAACCGCTGTAAAGACCGAGTTTCAGAACTCAACGGTTCTTTTGACTATTTATCGAACGGACTTGAATTAGCGGGAAACAATGTAAGACTGAAAATACTCTTTCTACTTTATGAAGAAAAACGACTTTGTGTTTGTGATATAAGTGATATTCTTGGTATGACAATTTCAGCGGTTTCACAACACTTGCGGAAACTCAAAGACAGAAAACTTATTGAAACCGAACGAGAAGCTCAAACTATTTTTCACTCACTGACTAAAGAGTATGAAAAAATGCTGAAACCATTTTTCAAAATACTTGACGAAAACAAAATATTAGAAACAATATGAAAACTGACAAAAAATTAATTGGTGCAGGACTTTTGACTACAATTGCAGCTTCTCTTTGTTGCATCACACCAGTATTGGCTCTTATTGCAGGAACAAGCGGTCTTGCTTCCACTTTTTCTTGGCTTGAACCTTTTCGACCCTATTTTATCGGGTTGACAATTTTGGTTCTTGGTTTTGCTTGGTATCAAAAGTTGAAACCCAAAAAGCAGATAGATTGCAATTGTGAAACAGAAGAAAAACCAAAATTCATTCAGTCAAAAATGTTTTTAGGAATAGTAACAGCATTTGCAATCGTAATGCTTGCCTTTCCATACTACTCAAGCATTTTCTACCCAAAGACAGAAAAGCAAATCATAGTAGTGGACAAATCCAATATTCAAAAAGTAGAATTTACGATTAGCGGAATGACTTGTGCAAGTTGTGGCGAACACGTAAATCACGAAGTAAATAAATTGACAGGAATAATAAGTTCAAACGCTTCTTATGAAAATGGAAATGCAATCGTAGAATTTGACAACTCAAAAACAAATATTTCTGAAATCGAAAAAGCAATAAACTCAACAGGATATTCTGTAACCGACAAAAAAGAAAATTAAAATGGAAATCAAATTACAATCAACAATCACTTGTCCCAACTGCGGACACAAGAAAGAAGAAACAATGCCGACAGACGCTTGTCAATATTTTTACGAATGTGAAAAATGCAAACAAGTTCTAAAACCAAAACAAGGCGACTGCTGTGTTTATTGTAGTTACGGAAGTGTTGCTTGTCCACCAATTCTGCAGGACAAAAAATGTTGCTGACGGACAGAAAACAGAAGAGCAACTAAAAGTATTTTTTATTTGGATGCTTCATAAATGTTACGATACAAAAGGATCATAGAAGCTACAACTCTTATCACTTCGCCAAACACTGCCACGCACCGCCATTGACTGCCACATTCTTATAGCCGCTGTGTAGAGCCTTTAAATTCACGCCCGAACATTAAAACTAAAAAAGAATGCAGGGAGAAGACGATTTAAGAGGTTTAGCCAAAATAATGGCTTTTATGCGGGCAGTCAGTATTCTTTTGGTGCTGATGCACCTTTATTGGTTCTGCTACGGGTTCTTTTTAGAACGTGGTTGGACGTTGGAAATAATCAACAAGATATTAGGCAATTTCGACCGGACGGCGGGCTTGTTTTCACATACCCTTTATACCAAGGCGTTCGCTTTGGTTTTGCTTGCTTTGAGTTGTTTGGGAACGAAAGGCGTAAAGAATGAGAAGATAACCTGGGCTAAAATCTACGTGGCTTTGGGCGTTGGTTTTGTGCTGTTCTTTCTGAACACGCCGTTGTTAAAGCTATCTCCGGTAATAGGCACATTTCTGTATATCCTTACTATCTCGTTAGGTTATATCGCTTTGCTGATGGCTGGCGTGTGGATGAGCCGTTTGCTTCGTACTAATCTGATGGACGATGTTTTCAATAACGAGAACGAGAGCTTTCAGCAGGAAACAAAGCTGATGGAAAACGAGTATTCTGTCAATCTTCCTACCAAATTTTACTACAAAGGCAAATGGAACAACGGTTGGATAAACATTGTAAATCCTTTCAGAGCATCAATCGTGTTGGGTACTCCGGGTTCAGGAAAATCGTATGCCATCGTAAACAATTACATCAAGCAACAGATTGAGAAAGGCTTTAGTATGTACATTTACGATTTTAAGTTTGACGACCTTTCTACCATTGCCTACAATCATTTATTGAAGCATCGGGATAAGTACAAAGTTCAACCCAAATTCTATGTCATCAACTTTGATGACCCACGCAAGAGCCACCGTTGTAACCCGTTAAATCCCGATTTTATGACGGACATTTCTGATGCTTACGAAGCGGCTTATACCATAATGCTGAACCTCAATCGAAGTTGGATACAGAAGCAAGGAGATTTTTTCGTGGAAAGCCCAATTATCCTATTGGCTGCCATTATTTGGTATCTGAAAATCTATGAGAACGGTAAGTATTGTACATTCCCACACGCCATTGAATTGCTGAATAAAAAGTATTCGGACGTATTTACCATTCTGACCTCATATTCCGATTTGGAAAACTATCTTTCTCCGTTTATGGATGCCTGGCAAGGTGGCGCACAAGACCAATTGCAGGGGCAGATTGCATCGGCAAAAATTCCTTTGTCAAGAATGATTAGCCCGCAATTGTATTGGGTAATGACCGGGGATGATTTTACGCTTGACATCAACAATCCGAAAGAACCTAAAATTTTGTGTGTAGGTAACAATCCCGACCGTCAAAATATCTACTCCGCAGCTTTGGGATTGTACAATTCGAGAATTGTTAAGCTCATCAACAAAAAAGGGCAATTAAAGAGTTCAGTAATCATAGATGAGTTGCCCACAATTTATTTTAGGGGACTGGACAATCTCATCGCAACTGCGAGAAGTAATAAGGTAGCTGTGTGTTTGGGCTTTCAGGATTTTTCGCAGTTAATACGGGATTACGGAGATAAAGAGGCAAAAGTTATCCAAAATACCGTAGGTAATGTATTCAGTGGGCAGGTTGTGGGCGAAACCGCAAAGAGCTTGTCAGAACGGTTCGGAAAAGTATTGCAGAAACGTCAGAGTATGACCATCAACCGAAATGATAAATCAACTTCGATTTCTACGCAATTAGACAGCCTTATTCCTGCTTCTAAAATTTCAACTTTGACACAGGGTATGTTTGTTGGTGCTATATCCGACAACTTTGACGAGCGTATCGAGCAAAAGATATTTCACGCAGAAATAGTGGTCGATAATGATAAAGTTTCCGCAGAAACCAAAGCGTATCAGAAGATACCGCAGATTTTATCTTTTGCTGATAAAAACGGCAACGATAATATGAAGCAAGAGATTGAAAGCAACTACCGCCAGATAAAATCCGACATTGTACACATTGTTGAAAGTGAAATAGAGCGTATCAAGAACGACCCGAACTTACAGCATTTGATACAGCAAGAACAATAAACGCATTAAATAAAGGACTAAGAATGTTGGTGGTGCTTCTTCTTGAATTTAGATGGAGTGTCGCCAACATTTTTTTGAACAGTTTATAAAACAAATATTCGGAATGAAAAATGATGATTATAAAATAGTAATTTTTCAAAACAATGCAATGCCATTGCATTACTTTTTTACTAACTTTGCAAAAGAATATGAAAGTCTTTTACTCCATATTGGCAATTTATATGATGACGGTATTTTTAATGCCGTGTACCGATATGTATGAAAAGGACAACTTTCAAAACCATAACCATTCGGAAGAATTAACCCATCAAGGAAGCCACGACCATCAGGAAACAACTGATATGTGCAGTCCATTTTGTTTATGCGGTTGTTGTGGAATAGTTTCAGGTATAGTGCTTCAATGGAATGTATACAGCTTAGTTAAGGCGAAGACTTTTGACCTTTCTAAGCCTAAAGTTTATTATAAATGTACCTTTATATCCCACTATCTGGGGGGAATTTGGCAACCGCCAAAGATTAATGCATAATTTTTAATGTTTTAATGATTATAGCTTTTTGCGTACAGCAACAAGCTGAATGTTTTGGGTCATACTTCGTATTTCTCGTATTCATAATCATTGCAATTTATCATTAATTATTCATCATTAATCACAATAGAAGTGTTAAATAGTATTATAAAATTCTCTATAAAGAATAAGTTCATTATAGGATTGATGACCTTGTTTCTCATCATTTGGGGGGTATGGAGTGCCAAGCAAATCCCCATTGATGCCCAACCTGACATTACAAACAATCAGGTTCAGATTATTACCCTGTCGCCTACATTGGCAGGACAAGAAGTAGAACAATTAGTAACATTTCCCGTAGAGCAAAGTATCGTTAATCTTCCAAAAGTAGAAGAGATAAGAAGTGTTTCAAGATTTGGATTATCTGTTGTAACCGTTGTCTTTCAAGATAATGTCGATATTTATTTTGCACGACAGTTAGTAAGCCAACAGCTGAAAGAAGCACAAGACCAGATACCTGACGGGATTGGAACACCTGAACTTGCTCCTGTCAGTACAGGTCTTGGCGAAGTGTACCAATATATTCTTCATCCCAAAGAAGGCAGTGAAGACAAATATTCCGCAATGGATTTGCGGACAATGCAGGACTGGATTGTTGCCAGACAACTTTACGGTACTCCGGGAATTGCAGAAGTCAATAGTTTCGGTGGTTTGCTTAAACAGTACGAAGTTTCTATCGACCCAAACCGCATCAAGGCAATGGACGTTAGTATTTCCGATATTTTTACCGCCCTCGAAAACAACAACCAAAATACCGGAGGTGCATATATCGATAAGAAGCCCAATGCTTACTTTATTCGCGGGATTGGTCTGGTTACTTCATTGGAAGATGTAGGAAATATCGTCGTTAAAAATACAGGTAGCGTTCCGGTATTTATCAAAGATGTGGCAGAAGTACAATTTGGTCACGCAACCCGGTACGGAGCATTGACCTATAATGGCGAAGTAGATGCTGTGGGTGGGATTGTAATGATGTTGAAGGGAGAAAACACCTCTGAAGTTGTAAAAAGTATCAAAGAAAAAATACCGGTTATCCAACAATCTCTACCCGAAGACGTGGTCATAGAACCATTTTTAGACAGAATGGATTTGGTTGATAGAGCGATAAGTACGGTTCAAAAGAACCTCATTGAGGGCGCACTGATTGTTATTTTTGTATTAATTCTATTCCTGGGGAATTTCAGAGCAGGACTGATTGTAGCCTCAGCCATACCGCTATCTATGCTTTTTGCGTTGGGAATGATGCGGCTGTTTGGTGTAAGTGCCAACCTGATGAGTATGGGGGCTATTGATTTCGGATTGGTAATAGATGGTTCCCTGATTGTTGTTGAAGCGACAATGCATCATTTGGGCTTGCGGAAATCCACACAAAGACTTACGCAGGCAGAAATGGATGAAGAGGTATATGAATCTGCACGGAAAATTCGTACGAGTGCCGCATTTGGCGAAGTTATCATCCTCATTGTCTATATCCCTATCCTTACTTTGGTGGGTATAGAGGGTAAAATGTTTACGCCAATGGCACAGACTGTAAGTTTCGCCATTTTGGGAGCTTTGATTTTGTCCTTTACCTATATCCCGATGATGAGTGCCTTGTGTCTGTCTAAAAAACCGATTACCAAAAGGAATTTTTCAGACAAAATGATGGACTATCTTCAAGGGGTTTATAAGCCTTTGTTAGAAAAAGCCATTCGGATAAAATATGTGATTATTGCGGTTGCCGTTGGGCTGTTTACCATAAGTATATTTCTATTTTCACGGATGGGCGGAGAGTTCCTGCCAAAATTGGGCGAGGGCGATTTTGCTTTCCACTGTATCCTGCCACAAGGAACATCGCTTAGCCAAAGTCTGGAAACCTCTATGCAGGCATCAAGGATAATCAAGGAATTTGACGAAGTGAGAATGGTCGTAGGCAAGACTGGTGCTGCCGAAGTACCGACAGACCCGATGCCTCCCGAAGCCACTGACCTGATGATTATCCTAAAACCGCAGGACGAATGGAAAACAAAAAAATCCTATGACGAGCTTTCCAATGAAATGATGGAGAAACTTAAAGTTATTCCCGGTGTATTCTTTGAAGCCAATCAGCCGATACAGATGCGTTTTAATGAGTTGATGACAGGTATCAGGCAAGATGTAGCCGTTAAGATATTCGGAGAAGACCTCGACAGTTTGTTGGTTTATGCGAATAAAGCGAATGCTATTATTCAAACAGTAGAAGGTGCGACCGCTCCGCAGGTAGAGCGGGTAGCAGGTCTTCCCCAAATCAATATCGAATACGACCGTACCCGAATAGCCAACTATGGCTTGAATGTACAGGAGATAAATGATATTGTCAGCACTGCGTTCGCAGGTAAATCAGCAGGTGTTATTTATGAAAACGAACGAAGATTTGATTTGGTGGTAAGGCTTGATGAAGAACACCGCAGTTCCATTGAGGATGTGAGCAATTTGTTTATTCCACTTCCAAACGGAGAGCAGGTTCCACTTTCGCAGGTTGCCAACATTGACTATAAATTAGGTCCTGCACAAATCAGTCGTGAAGGAGGAAAACGAAGGATATATATCGGATTTAATGTACAAGGGCGGGATGTAGCAAGTGTTGTAGAAGAAATTCAGGATAAGTTGGCTGAACAGGTTAAGCTACCGACAGGATATTATTTTACCTATGGCGGTCAGTTTGAGAACCTCCAAAAAGCTACTGACAGATTACTGATTGCAGTACCTATCGCCCTGCTTTTGATTTTTATCCTGCTATACTTCACGTTCCATTCGTTCAAGGAAGCCGTTTTGGTCTATACGGCTATCCCGATGAGTGCCATTGGAGGCGTATTTGCCCTTTTATTGCGGGATATGCCATTCAGCATATCGGCAGGTGTCGGATTTATTGCTCTGTTCGGTGTTGCTGTTCTGAACGGGATTGTACTGATTGCCACGTTCAATAGACTGGAGAAAGAGGGTTGGAACGAGATTGTTCCGAGAATTATCGAGGGAGCTAAAACAAGGCTTAGGCCTGTATTGATGACAGCATCAGTGGCAAGTTTAGGCTTTTTACCAATGGCATTAAGTACAAGTGCAGGTGCAGAAGTACAAAAACCGTTGGCAACGGTGGTTATCGGCGGATTGATTTCAGCAACGGCATTGACGTTGTTCGTACTGCCTTTACTGTACCTCGTATTTATGAGAAATCATAAGCCTACGAAAAATAATAAAATGAAAGCCATAACACCTGTATTGTTGCTGTTTGTGTTCTTAGGTTTTTCTCAAAACAGTAATGCACAAAATCCGGTAAATGTAGATAGAGCTATTGAGATAGCTATGGAAAATAACCCTCAGCTCCGTTCCAAAAATTTGGATATTCAATCTGCCCAAAGCCTAAGCAAGACAGCATTTGAACTGCCGAAGACCAATGCAAATTTCCAATATGGGAATAACGAGGGCTTTGAGTACAATGACGGTTTCCAAATTTCGCAGACCATACCCTTTCCAACACTTTTTGGGGTAAAGAAGAACCTTGTCAAAGAGCAGGTCAAAGGTCAGCAGTGGGCGAAGGCACTTACAGAAAATGAACTGAAAAAGCAGGTAAGAACCTATTATTATCAGTTGGAATATTTGGAGCATAACGCTTCGGTTTTAAAGTATCTTGATAGTATTTATTCAGACTTTATCCGTGTGGCGGAACTGCGTTATAAAACCGGAGATATAGGGCGGATTGAAGTCAGTACTGCTGTTACCAAACAGGGGGAAATCAATTTATTGCTCCAGCAAAACGAGGTTTTAAGGCAGAACGCCTATCAAAGCCTTAAAAATCTGATGCAGACACAGGAAGACTTCTTAATAGAACCGCAACCGGATTATACACCATTGCTGTTAAGTTCTTTCATTGACAGTTCGGCTGTTGCAAATCATCCGAGCATCCAGCTATTGTACCAAGAGGCGAAAATTGCCGAACAGAACAAGAAATTGGAACGGGCAAACAGCCTGCCTGATTTTACGTTCGGCTATAATAACATATCGCTGATAGGAATGCACAGTAAAAATGGTGTAGAGCAATTTTATGGCAGAGGACAGCGGTTTAGTTTTGTTGATGTAGGTATTACAATCCCCATTTTTACAACCACCAAAGCAAAAATTCGCTCGCTTGATTACAAGAAACAATCATTGGAATTAAATGCGCAATGGCAGGAACAACAGCTTAAAACGGAATTGGCAAACGCCTTGAAACAATACGAACAATATGTAGCGCAGTTTACCTATTTCAAGGAGCAGGCACTTCCCAATGCTGATGAGATTATCAATGCTGCAAAGCTGGGGTACAGTACCGGAGATATTTCTTATGTGGAGTACCTATTTGCCTTGCAGACAACAGCAGACATTCAGCTTAATTATTTAAATAGCATTCAGCAAATCAATGAGGCTGTAACGCTTATCCATTCATTAATCAGTAAATAATACAATATATGAAACGTACCATAAATAAGATAGTTTTTAGCGTTCTTGTCCTCGTAACATTCTTTGCTTTTAACGCTTGTACGAATAATCATAAAGAGGGCGACGGACATAACCACGGAACGGAAGCAGAAGCAAAGCCGGAAACAGATGAACACGAAGAAGAAGACGTTGCCGTACTGACCGATGAGCAGATGAAAGCCGTAGGTATTGAAATCGGTTCAATTGAACAGAAGCAATTATCCGCAACGTTGAAAGCCAATGGTGCATTGAGAGTTCCCAACAGCAACAAGGCGAATGCAACCTCGTTGTTTGGTGGTGTTATCAAATCCCTTAATGTGGAGATAGGCGATTTCGTAAGGAAAGGTCAGGTTATCGCTACTATTTCCAATCCGCAATTCATACAATTGCAGGAAGAATACCTAAGCATCAATAGCCGGATAGAATTTGCAGAGCAGGAAGTGGCAAGACAAAGAGAGCTGAACGAGGGAAATGCAGGTGCAAAGAAAAACCTGCAAAGTGCCACTACCGAATTGAACACGTTGAGAACACGAAAAGCATCGTTACAACAACAAATCCAAATGATGGGCATTAATCCGGCTTCCCTGTCAAATTCCAATCTTAAATCCTCGTTGGTCGTTACAAGTCCGATAAGCGGTACTGTGAGCAATGTTTTCGCCAAAATCGGAAGCTATGTAGATGTGTCATCGCCTATTGCTGAAATCATAGAAAACACAGCCCTGCACTTGGACTTACAGGTGTATGAAAAGGATATTCCTTTAATCAAAATAGGTCAGAAAATAGATTTTGTCGTAACCAACAATCCCAATAAGACTTATTCTGCCGAAGTTTATAGTATCGGCTCATCCTTTAGCGGAGAGAGTAAAACTATTGCTGTTCACAGCAAGATTACAGGAGATAAAGCAGGATTGATTGACGGAATGAGTATAACCGGAATGGTAAGTTTAGATGATGTATTAAGTACGGCTGTACCCAACGATGCTATTGTCAATGCAGACGGAAAGTATTACATCTTTTTGGTCAAGGAGCGGGAAGAAGAAGCTCACGACCATAAAGAGGGCGAAGCTCACGACCATAACCACGGTTCTGAAAAAGGAACTCAATTTGTAAGAATGGAAGTCGTTAAAGGTGCTACGCAATTGGGTTATACGGCAATTACACCTGTAAGTGAAATTCCGCACGGTGCGCATATCGTGGTAAAAGGCGCGTTTTTTGTGAATGCAAAAATGGATGATTCGGGAGAACACGCCCACGCTCACTAAAAAACATTGGATAATGAAAAAAAACATTGAACAGAAGCTGTTGTCAAAGAACACCAATCCGACCAGTATGCGGATATTGGTGTACGACTTCTTGGAGCAACAGCAGACAGCAATGTCCTTATCTGAAATTGAGAGCCATTTTTATAAAGCAGACAGGGTTACGATTTACAGGACTTTGAAAACTTTTGAAGAAAAAGGCATTGTACACAGTATTCAGGAGAACACTACGGTCAAGTATATTCTGTGCCACGATGGGTGTGATGAAAATACACACAAGGATTGGCACTTACATTTCTATTGTAAGATTTGTAAGCAGACAACCTGTAAGGAGGATTTTATAATACCGCAGAATGGAAGTCAGAATTACCGTATCGACGAACTAAAATTATTTGGTAAGGGAATTTGTGAAAACTGTTTAAAGGAGAGTTTGCAATAGCATTGCAGGCTCTCCCTGTGTAACTTTGTTATAAATATAAATGTGTTATGGACACCTATCTTAAAGAAACAAAAATCCTTGACTACTCCAATGCTTCCATACAAAAGCTATTGGAGCAGAGAGGGTGGGAAAACTTGGACACCGTTGCCAAAGTTCAAGCCATTTACAATTTTGTACGGGACGAAATAAAGTTTGGCTATAATGTTTCTGATTATATTTCCGCATCGCAGGTGCTGAATGACGGGTACGGACAATGCAACACAAAAGCCACTTTATTAATGGCTTTGTTAAGAGCAACAGATGTACCTAACCGTATTCACGGCTTTACCATTGACAAGGCATTGCAGAAAGGAGCTATTACAGGTATTTGGTACAGACTATCGCCTAAGAATATCTTGCATAGCTGGGTTGAAGTTTGGGTAAACGAGCAATGGTATTTTTTGGAGGGCGTGATTTTGGATAAACCGTACCTCACTAAATTACAGGAACAGAACAGTGATTGCAAGACCACTTTTTGCGGTTTCGGGGTTTATACCGATAATTTTGAGAACCCGCCGATTGAATGGAACCTCAATAATACATTTATTCAGGATAAAGGCATCAATCGGGACTTTGGCGTTTTTGATACACCCGATGCGTTTTATGCAAAACATCAACAAGAACTGAACGCTTTCAAGAAGTTTATTTTTCAGCATATCGTGAGGCATATAATGAATAATAATGTAGAAAGAATAAGAAATAAAAAAGTGTAACGAACCTAAAAAATTAAAGGCTATGATAAATACAGACAAAAATCACAAGCATACTTACGATGCACAAGGCAAAATGACTTGTTGCACACAGGAAGAAAAAATCTACACCAAAGCAGGTGCTAAGGAATTGGTAAAAGGGCATCACAAAAATGACGGGCATAATCACGACCACAGTGATGATGACGGACACGACCATTCGCATTCAGGAGATACTGACAATGTTTTCAAGATGTTTCTTCCCGCCATTATTTCCCTTGCGCTGTTGCTTGCAGGTATTGCAATGGATAATTGGTTTCCGCAGACGTGGTTTACCGATTGGGTACGGATTATTTGGTACGTGGTGGCTTATGCTCCTGTTGGACTGCCCGTACTCAAAGAAGCCGTTGAGAGTATTCGCAAAGGCGAGATTTTCTCGGAGTTCTTTTTGATGGGCATTGCAACTATCGGGGCATTTGCCATTGGCGAATATCCCGAGGGCGTTGCGGTAATGTTGTTCTATGCCGTTGGCGAAGTTTTTCAGACAATGGCTGTTTCGAGGGCAAAATCAAACATCAAATCTTTGCTTGACCAAAGACCCGATGAAGTAACCGTTTTAAAAAACAATGAACCGCAAACCGTAAAGGCAGAAACTGTTGCCGTTGGCGAAATTATACAGCTTAAACCGGGAGAAAAATTAGGCTTAGACGGAGAACTGTTGTCCGAAACGGCATCTTTCAATACATCGGCTTTAACAGGCGAAAGCAAACCAGATACAAAAAACAAAGGCGAAACCGTTTTGGCAGGGATGATTAATCTCAACACCGTATCGCAGGTAAAAGTTACGACCGCATACACCGACAGTAAGTTGAGCAAGATTTTGGAATTGGTACAAAATGCCACTACACAAAAAGCACCAACGGAATTATTTATCCGGAAATTTGCAAAAATCTATACGCCTATTGTAGTGCTGTTAGCCATAGCTATTTGCCTACTGCCTTATTTCTTTGTAGAAAATTATGAGTTTAGAGATTGGCTGTACAGGGCTTTGGTATTTCTGGTTATTTCTTGTCCTTGTGCGTTGGTTATTTCCATTCCGTTAGGTTATTTCGGTGGTATTGGTGCTGCAAGCAAAAACGGAATACTGTTTAAAGGGAGTAACTTTTTAGATGCTCTTTCCGATATCCAAAACGTAGTGATGGATAAGACAGGCACAATGACAGAGGGCGTTTTTAAGGTTCAGGAAGTCAATTTCAATCCTGAATTTGATAAAGCCGAAATTCTGGAATTAGTTAACATTTTGGAAAGCAATAGCACACATCCCGTAGCGACCGCTATTCACGAATACGTGGGGAAACCGAATAATGAAATCCAATTGGAAAATACGGAGGAAATCGCCGGACACGGTTTGAAATCAACTGTAAACGGTAAGGATTTATTGGTCGGGAATTTCAAACTGATGGATAAGTTCGGCATACCATACGACTTAGACCCGAACAGCATCGTTTATACAACTATCGCCGTTGCTTACGACAGCAAATTTGTCGGTTACATCACGATTGCCGACAGTATCAAAGAAGATGCACAGGAAACCATAACCCTACTGCATAAGCTCAATGTTAATGCAACGATGCTTAGCGGAGATAAAAGTACCGTTGTAAAATATGTGGCGGAGCAGTTAGGGATAGACAATGCTTTTGGAGATTTATTGCCCGAAGACAAAGTAAACAAAGTCAAAGAGATAAAAGCCAAAAATGAAAGCGTTGCCTTTGTCGGGGACGGTGTGAATGATGCACCTGTTGTAGCATTAAGTGATGTGGGTATTGCAATGGGTGGTTTGGGAAGCGATGCTACTATTGAAACCGCCGATGTAGTAATACAAGACGATAAGCCGAGTAAAATACCAATGGCAATCAATATCGGTAAACAGACAAAGAAAATAGTTTGGCAAAATATCGCTTTAGCATTTGGAGTGAAAGCCATTGTATTGATACTTGGTGCAGGTGGATTAGCCACAATGTGGGAAGCCGTATTTGCTGATGTAGGTGTGGCATTATTGGCTATATTGAATGCAGTAAGAATACAACGAATGAAGTTTTAAACAACGTTCAGTTCAACTTAAATCGTAAATTTGTGCATTAGTTTGATATGAATATAAATGTGAGTAAGGAATGAATATACTCTTTATAAAAAATATGGTTTGCAACCGCTGTATTATGGTGGTACAAAATGAATTGGACAAGTTGGGTTTAAACGTAAAGAACATAAAACTTGGAGAAGTAGTACTTAGCAAAGAACCTACAGCCGAAGAAAAAAATAAATTGGATAAAGCCTTAGTTTTATTAGGGTTTGAACTCATTGATGATAAGAAAAGTAGAATTATCGAAAAAATAAAGAATATAATTATTGAGTTGGTTCATCATCAAAACAACGATGCCAAAACCAATCTTTCAGATGTGTTAAGTAGTCAATTACACCACGATTATAATTATTTATCCAACCTGTTTTCGGAGATAGAGGGTACTACCATTGAAAAATACTTTATAGCCCAAAAAATAGAAAAGGTAAAAGAGCTATTGGTATATGATGAACTGTCTTTGAGTGAAATTGCTTTTCGTCTGAACTATTCGAGTGTAGCTTATTTAAGCAACCAATTCAAAAAAGTAACAGGACTGACACCGAGCTATTTCAAGCAAATACGGGATGATAAAAGAAAACCTTTGGATAAGGTCTAAGTAAATCTTACAAATCCATTCCATAATTCCACAATAATTCCCATCCATATTATCGCCAATTTTGTATTGTTAATTAAAGCAAGCGAAAATGGCAACAAATAAAAATAAAGAAATCATCTATCTTCCGTTGGAAGATGTAGAAAGCGAGCATTGTGCATTAATCGTTGAAAAAGGATTGGCACAGGTAAAAGGCATAGAAACCCACAAAGTAGAACTGAATAACCGCAGGGCAGCCATTACAGTAAATAATACAGAAGTTGTAGGCGAAGCGGTAAAAGTAATTAAAGATTTGGGTTATGGCGTTTCTACTGTAAAAAACACCTTTCCTGTTTTGGGTATGACCTGTGCTTCTTGTGCGGGCAGTGCTGAAAGCATCGTTAAATACGAACCAGGTGTAGTAAACGCTTCTGTAAACTTTGCCACGGGAAATCTTACCGTTGAGTACCTGCCCAATATAACTGATGCTTCAAAATTGCAAAAGGCGATACAGTCCATCGGTTACGATTTGTTGATTGAAGATGAAACTAATCAGCAGGAAACATTAGAAGCCATCCACACTCAAAAGTTTCAAAAACTAAAAACTAAAACCATTTGGGCGGTTATACTTTCTCTTCCGGTAGTAGTGATAGGTATGTTATTTATGGATATACCTTATGCCAATCAAATTATGTGGGTATTTTCTACACCTGTTGTATTGTGGTTGGGCAGGGATTTTTTTATCAATGCCTGGAAGCAGACAAAACATCGTTCAGCCAATATGGATACATTGGTAGCATTGAGTACAGGTATCGCCTATCTGTTCAGTGTATTCAATATGTTGTTTGCCGACTTTTGGCATCAAAGAGGATTACACGCCCACGTATATTTTGAAGCAGCGGCTGTTATTATTGCATTCATTCTGTTAGGGAAGCTGTTGGAAGAAAAAGCCAAAGGCAATACATCTTCAGCTATTAAAAAGTTAATGGGGTTGCAGCCGAAAACCGTCATCGTGATACAAACGGACGGAACGGAAAAACAGACCGCTATTGAGGATGTAAACGCAGGCGATGTTATTCTTGTAAAGCCGGGCGAAAAAATTGCGGTGGACGGTATGGTAACTTCAGGCAATTCTTACGTGGATGAAAGTATGTTGAGCGGAGAACCTGTACCTGTATTGAAAAACGAAAACGAAAAAGTATTTGCAGGAACGATTAACCAAAAAGGAAGTTTCCAATTTAAAGCCGTTAAGGTAGGCAAAGAAACAATGCTTGCTCATATCATCAAAATGGTGCAGGACGCACAGGGAAGCAAGGCTCCCGTACAAAAGTTGGTAGATAAGATTGCTGGTATTTTTGTTCCGGTTGTGATAGGTATCGCTATCCTTACATTTATATTATGGTTCATCTTGGGTGGCGATAATGGGGTTGTTCAGGGTCTATTGGCAGCAGTTACGGTATTGGTTATTGCCTGTCCTTGTGCTTTGGGATTGGCGACACCTACGGCTATAATGGTTGGAGTTGGTAAAGGTGCTGAAAACGGTATTTTGATAAAAGATGCCGAAAGTTTGGAATTAGCGAAAAAAGTTGATGCCATTATTTTAGATAAAACAGGAACAATTACCGAGGGAAGACCAGAGGTAACAGGCGTTCAATGGCTGAATAATGATGATGCGACCAAAGACATTTTATTAAGCATTGAAAAGCAATCCGAACACCCATTGGCAGAAGCGGTGGTAAAACACTTGGATGGAGCAACAACCACAACTTTAACACAATTTGACAGTATCACAGGTAAAGGAGCAAAAGCCAATCATAATAACGAAACCTATTTTGTAGGCAATAAAAAACTATTGAGAGAAAACAACATCAGTATTGCGGAACAATTACAAAATCAAACTGATGAATGGGGCAAACAATCGAAAACTGTTATTTGGTTTGCCGACAGCAAACAGGCACTTTCCGTATTAGCCATATCAGACAAGATTAAAGAAACATCTGTACAGGCTATCAAAGAAATGCAGGATATGGGCATCGACCTGTATATGCTAACCGGAGATAATGAAGCTACTGCCAAAGCCATTGCAGAGCAAACAGGCATTAAGCATTACAAAGCAGAAGTATTGCCACAGCACAAAGCCGATTTTGTAAAAGAGTTACAAAGTAAAGGTAAAGTAGTGGCAATGGTTGGGGACGGTATCAATGACAGTACCGCTTTGGCAACAGCCGATGTGAGTATAGCAATGGGCAAAGGTTCGGACATTGCAATGGACGTCGCCAAAATGACCATCATTTCGTCCGACCTGACCAAGATACCGCAGGCAATACGCTTGTCCAAACAGACCGTAGCCACCATCAAGCAAAACCTGTTCTGGGCGTTTATCTACAACGTAATCGGCATTCCGGTAGCGGCAGGCATCCTTTACCCTGTTAACGGCTTCCTGCTCAACCCGATGATTGCGGGTGCGGCAATGGCATTGAGCAGCGTGAGCGTGGTCAGTAACAGCCTGCGGTTGAAGTGGAAGAAATAAAACAGTAAATCTCACAAATCAAACAAGAAATTACACAACAATAACTAACTGAATAGTACGGAAATTTGCATTATCAGATAACTCTAAAATTTGTAAACAATGGAAAATAAACAATTTCAATTCAAGACGAACATCAATTGCGGCGGTTGTATCGCATCTGTAAAGCCGCACTTGGACAAGGCAGAGGGCATCTGCCATTGGGAAGTGGACACGGCCAACAAGGACAAGGTACTTACCGTGAAGTCCGAGGGCATTACCGAGCAGGAAGTAATATCGACCGTGCAAAAGGCAGGCTTCAAAATAGAACCTTTGGATGCCTAAGCCAGCACCTTTTTGAAATGCCCTTTTTCCGACCGAATTTCCATGAGGTTGGGTTGATGAAAAAGGGCATTTTATCAATTCTGAAAAAAGGCGATAGGTTATTGCGTATATGGCATTATTTTTCCATATAGCAAAAAAAACGTAAAACGATATAAAAAAAACCAATCTAATTTGTAACTTTGTTGCGTTGAAAAATTATAGAATACATATAGGCATTTTGACATTGTTCTGTTTGGTTTTCTTTATGATGCCAAGTCAGAGCTATGCCTGTTCCAAAAATTCAACAAAGACCGAGCAGTCTTTCTGCTCAAAGGAGAAATCCAAAAAATCAGAACATAAAAAAGGTTGCAAGAGCAAATCCTGTAAAAAATGCAAAAGTGACAAATGCGGGGGCGGTTGTTCCCACAGCTCTTGCAGGTGCGGTGCTTCAACCACTTCCCTAAATGTCCCAACCGTAATCGAATTAAAGGCAAAAAATCACTTAGCAGCAGCTAAAAAGCAAAAATTCGGTTTCAAAGAAGCCTACTATTCTTCGGGCTTTTTCTCCATTTGGCTACCGCCTAAAATAAGCTAAAACTATGGCCTGATAGCCATAGGTATGTCCTGTCAGAAGCTGTTCCGGCTTTTGCAAATCCCCTATTTGTATCATTTATTTAAAATTTAAAACAGAAATGGGTTTATCAATCCCCCGTTTCTCAAAATGTAATTATTATGAAATCATTATCAAAAATAGTGATGGTAATCGCCGTATTACTATCATCAATAAACGGCTTCGCACAAATCAAGAATGCGAAAACAGAAACCGTAAAGATTTACGGCAATTGTGGTATATGCAAAACCACCATCGAAAAGGCAGGTAACGTAAAAAAGGTAGCCAGTGTGGACTGGAACAAAGATACCAAGATGGCTACGCTCACCTATGACGGCGACAAAACAAATCAGGATGAAATCCTGAAACGTATCGCTTTGGCTGGTTATGACAGTGAGAAGTTCCGTGCGCCGGATGACGTATATGCTAAACTGGCTGGTTGCTGCCAGTATGATAGACCAGTGAAGACGGTTGCCAAAAACAAGGAGGCGGGAATGGACATGAATGCCGGACATGGCAATCACGACCATAGTCAAATGGCAGCTAACAAAGATGCAGCCCAAAACCAATCACAGCTAAAGGCTGTATTTGACAACTACTTTTCAGTGAAAGATGCTTTGATAAAAACCGATGCGGCGACCGCATCTGCCAAAGCCGCTGAATTGGCTGCATCCCTTAAAGCAGTCGATATGAATAAGCTATCGGCAGAGGAACATACGGCTTGGATGAAAGTGATGCAGGACTTGACGGCCAATGCGGAAAGCATTTCAAAATCAAAAGATGTTGCAAAACAAAGAAGTGCTTTTGCGGCACTTTCGGGAAGCATCTACACACTGGCCAAAGTGTCTAAACAGGATACTCCCGTTTATTACCAGCACTGCCCTATGTACAACGGAGGTAAGGGAGCCAATTGGCTAAGTAAAGAGAATGCTGTTAAAAACCCATATTACGGCTCACAGATGCTTACCTGCGGCAGTACGGTCGAAACCATTAAATAACAGGTCTGAAAGCTATGGTACAGTACAATGACATGGTGCAGGCGCTTAAAGACCTAAGACAGCGTGGATACAGTATGGACTTTAGTCTGTTGCCGGACTGCCTGTTCTGTGCGTCAAGGAGCCTGAAACTAAAACCGGAGGATTTTACGGTTACGGAAACCCATAGGTTTGAAAGCCTCGACAGCAGTCCTGATAACAATGCCGTGATTTATGCCATATCGTCCAATGATGGTAAGAATAAAGGCGTACTTGTTGATGCCTATGGTGCTTATGCCGAAGAAATGACCCATGAGATGGCAAAAAAATTAAGTGCAACATAACTTTTAAAACCCCTTGTTATGAAGAACAGGACAAATTGGTATGTCATTACGGGAGGCCCATCAACAGGTAAAACTACGGTTGTGAACCTCTTGGCTGAAAAAGGATATAATACAGCCATAGAACATGCCCGGCATTACATAGAAACGATGAGCATCGGCGGAAAGACCGTAGCGGAAATCAGGGAAAATAAGCTGGAATTTCAACAAGGCGTACTGAAAATGCAGATTGAACAGGAAGCAAAGCTCGACCCGGAGGAAGCGGTATTTTTGGATAGGGCTATACCCGATGCCCTTGCCTACTATCGTTTTTTAAGGCTTGAACCGGATGCCCTGCTGAATGCTGCTTTAGCGCATGTTGATTATAAGAAAGTATTTATACTTGACAGGCTCCCGCTTGTAAAGGATTATGCGAGAACCGAAAATGAAAGTGAACAACGCCATATACATTCTCTTATAATCGAAGTTTATAAATCCCTGTCTTTTCCGATTGTACACGTGCCTGTGCTGCCACCGGAAGAAAGGGTTCAGTTCATTCTTAACAATCTATAATATTTAATGCGATTATGAATAAATACACGTGTCCTATGCACCCACAGGTGCTAAAAGACGAACCGGGAAAATGCCCGCTCTGTGGCATGGCATTGGTTCCCGTTGGCGGTGCGTCAGCTTCTCATGAACACACATCAGGACATGGGCATTCCGGGCATTCTCAACATGGCCATGCTGACGAAAACTTTAATAAACATGAGGGGCATCATACAGGCGATTTCCTCACACGTTTTTGGATAAGCCTTGTCATTACAATCCCTATCCTGCTCCTGTCACACATGATACAGCAATGGTTGGGTTTCTCCCTTGCTTTCAATGGCGATAAATATGTGCTGCTGGCATTGGGTACGGTGATTTATTGCTATGGAGGCTTACCGTTCCTAAAGGGAATGATTGGCGAGGTGAAAGCCAAAGCCATAGGGATGATGACACTTGTTGCCATTGCCATATCCGTAGCCTATGTTTATTCCGTAGCCGTTGTATTTGGCTTGCAGGGTATGGACTTCTTTTGGGAACTGGCAACCCTAATTGACATCATGCTGTTAGGGCATTGGCTGGAAATGCGTTCCCAAATGGCTGCTTCACGGGCATTACAGTCATTGGTGGCTTTGCTGCCCAACGATGTTACCGTGGAACGTGGCGGAGAAGCTGTAAAGATAAAGCTCGAAGACCTGCAAAGCGGTGAAACGGCTATCATAAAACCGGGAGAAAAAATTCCAGCCGATGGATTGGTACTGGAGGGGCTTTCGTATATCAACGAGAGTATGCTTACCGGGGAAAGTGTTCCCGTAAAAAAGGAAAAGGACGGAAAGGTCATCGCAGGCTCTATCAATGGCGATGGTGCGCTGAAAGTTAAGGTAACAGCCGTGGGAAAAGACAGCTACCTGAACAGGGTTATCAATCTTGTGCAGGAAGCGCAGGCTACTAAGTCTAATACACAGAACCTTGCGGACAAAGTTGCCAAATGGCTCACCTTTATTGCCATTGCCGTGGGCATAGGCACATTTGCCTATTGGTATGCAAGCAGTGGAGATATTGCCTTTGCGCTTGAAAGAATGGTGACGGTAATGGTAACGGCCTGCCCGCACGCATTGGGCGTGGCTATCCCGTTGGTGGTCGCCATTTCCACAACGCTTTCGGCGACCAATGGCCTGCTCATCCGCAACCGTACGGCATTTGAAACCACCCGAAAACTTTCCACCGTCATTTTTGATAAGACCGGAACGCTCACCAAAGGTTCCCATGCCGTAGAAAAGGTTATACCGTTAACAGACGAATATAATGCCGATGAGGTTATCCAGTATGCTGCCGCAGTACAGCAAAATTCGGAACACCATATCGCCAAAGGCATTATGGCTACATTGAAAGAAAAGAGCCTTGCCTTATGGAAGTCTGAAAACTTCAGCTATATGCAGGGCATAGGTGTTAAAGGTGTTGTGAACGGGAAAAATGTCGTAGCTGGCGGCCCGAATTATTTCACCGAAAACCACCTTTCCCTGCCGGAAATACCAAGCGAAATCAATCAGGAAGCCGAAACGGTCAACTTTGTCCTCATTGATGACCGGGTAATCGGCATCATTACTTTGGCAGACAGCATCCGTGAGGGTTCGGCACAGGCGATTGAGGAACTCAAAAAAATGGGCATCAAGTCCTTTCTGCTCACCGGGGACAACGACAGGATTGCTGCTGCCGTAGCCGGAAAATTGGGTATGGACGGGTATTTGGCTAATGTGCTTCCGCACAACAAGCAGGAGAAAGTAAAGGAGTTTCAGGCAAAAGGCGAAATCGTAGCAATGACTGGTGATGGTGTAAATGATGCACCTGCACTGGCACAGGCAGATGTGGGCATTGCCGTGGGTTCCGGTACGGACGTGGCTGCCGAAACAGCGGATATCATATTGGTAGACAGCGACCCGAGGGATGTGGTCAAACTGATTGACTTCGGCAAACTTACCTACAAAAAGATGGTACAGAACCTGATATGGGCGGTTGGCTACAACGTGGTGGCAATACCGCTTGCGGCAGGCGTACTCTATCCGAATTTTGTTTTAAGTCCCGCTATGGGTGCTGTGCTGATGAGTGTAAGCACCATTGTAGTGGCTATTAACGCAAGTTTTTTAAAAATCAAAAAATAAATAAAAATGAAAAATCTAACATTATCAATCATTGCTGTTATCATGGCATTTGTAACAGTATCATGCAATCAGGCATCCAACAAAAACGAGCAGTCTTCAAGTGATACTGCTGTTGTATCACAAGAACAGTCAGCTTCCCAACCAAAAGAGGATGATACGGTAGCTGCGCCCGTTGTGAGTGAAACTCCGAGCGGTCAGGAAGCAAAAGCAACAGGAAAAGAAGAAGCAAAAAACTTTTCTATTGCGCCCATAGTTACCGATTATCTGTCCTTAAAGAACGCCCTTGTTTCGGACGATGACAAAGCTGCCGCCAGTTCAGGGAAAAAGCTGTTAGCTACCCTGAATAAAGTGGACATGAAAGCCGTTCCTGCCGATAAGCACAAAAAGTACATGGACATAGCGGACGATGCTAAAGAACACGCAGAACATATCGGGGAAAATGTCGGCAACATCCACCACCAGCGGGAACATTTGGCCTCGCTTGGCGAAGATTTGAAAGACCTGATTGATTTGTTCGGTACATCGCAAACATTGTATCAGGACCATTGCCCGATGTTCAATGACGGTAAGGGTGCTGTTTGGTTCAGCGAAAACAAGGAAATCAAAAACCCTTACTACGGTTCTAAAATGCTGACCTGCGGTAAGGTGGAAAAAACAATTAACAGCAAATAAATTTCGGGTTATGGAAAATATGCAAAACAATCACAATGCGGGTCATGCCTCGGAGCATGGCACGCACAATCCAAAACATGCTTCGGGCATGTACAAACGCTTTGCGGTGATGGCTGTCGCCATGTTCGCAGTGATGTATTTTATCATGTACGCCATGATTGACGAGTGGCAGAACCTGATACCCAATATCAATAACCTGTACATGACCCTGCTGATGACCTCGGCAATGCTGCTTATCGAATTAGCGATAATGAAAGTGATGTACCCCAACAGGAAGATGAATTGGGCGATAGCCATCATCTCGGTTGCCGTTGGCATCTTTTCATGGTTTGGTATCAGGGAACAAATCAATGTCGGGGACAAGCAGTTTGCAAAGGGTATGATACCCCATCACGCAGCAGCCATATTGATGTCCGAAAAGGCACACCTGACCGACCCGGAACTGATAGAGCTGCAAAAAAACATACTTAAAACCCAAGCGGAAGAAATTGAACTGATGAAGCGCAAGCTAAAAGAGTTTGAAGAAAGTAAATAATAAAATTTAAAAAACAGTTTCGACATGAGCAAAATAATAATCGGCTTTATTTCCTTATCAGCCCTGCTATTCACCGCTTGCGGACAGGTAGGGTCAAATAAGGATGAAGCGACACAGCATTCGCAGGCAACTCCGGAAAGCCACGGGCATAGTAACCAAATAGGTGAATTGGTTCCATCGGATGAAGTCTGCATGGTCAACGATGCCTATATGGGCAAAAGGCAGTTTGACGTAAAATTTGATGGTAAAACCTATTACGGATGTTGCGAAATGTGTAAGGAACGTATTCCAAAAGATGCGACCGTGCGGATGGCGATAGACCCCTATTCCCATAAGCAGGTAGACAAAGCTAATGCGGTGATTGCTGTGACAGGAAATAACGGTGAAGTTTCTTATTTTGAAAACAAGGAGAATTATGCCAAGTATGTGAAAAAACAGTAGACACAAAAAGATGAAGCCACAATAAAATAATTATGACCATAAAGAAGAAAATCATATTGGGGCTGGCTGTCGTCCTGATTGCCATACAGTTCTTTCAGCCCTTACGGAACCAGGCGGTTGAAGTGCCAGCCACCCATATCGAAAGGGTGTACACCGTACCCCAAAATGTAAAGGCTATCCTTGTTCAGTCCTGTTATGACTGCCATAGCAACAATACCCATTATCCGTGGTACAGCCGTATCCAGCCCGGCGCATGGTACATGGCAGAGCATATAAAAAAGGGGAAAGAGGAACTCAACTTTAGCGAATTTGGCGACTATTCTGTCCGCAGGCAGCGAAACAAGTTCAGGGCTATGGCCGGGCAGGTTAAGGACGGGGAAATGCCGTTGTCATCATACACACTAATTCATCGCAATGCAGTATTGTCACCGGAGGATAAGCAGGTTTTGATAGCGTGGTTTAGCACAATGGAAGACAGCATTAAATAAAATTTTTCAAATCATGAACAGATATAATAAAATACCTATAAGAATTTTGCAAACAGTGCTGATACTGCTTTGCACACAAACATTATTCGCACAGAAAGTAGTGCGTTACGAATTGTATGTAAAAGACACATTGGTAAACTATGCCGGGAAAGAAAAAAGAGCCATTGCCGTAAACGGGCAAATCCCCATGCCCACCCTTACCTTTACCGAGGGCGACACTGCCGAAATAGTGGTGCACAACCAATTGAAAGAAAGCACATCACTTCACTGGCATGGTGTGTTCCTGCCCAATAAAGAAGACGGTGTGCCCTGGCTTACACAAAAACCCATCGCACCGGGCACAACCTACACCTACCGTTTTCCGATTATCCAGCATGGTACGCACTGGTACCATTCCCACTCAGGATTGCAGGAGCAGATTGGCATGTACGGAAGTTTTATCATGAAGAAAAGAAGCGATGATAAGACATTCAGACAAGGAATTGACGATTTGCCGACCGTTCCAATTATATTAAGTGAGTGGACAAATCTTAACCCCGACAACATTAACAGGATGCTGCATAATGCCAACGATTGGGCTGCTATCAAAAAAGAGGCTACACAATCATACGTTGAAGCGATTAAAGAAGGGAAATTTGGAGTGAAAGTAAAGAATGAATGGAAGCGAATGCTGGCAATGGATGTTAGTGATGTTTACTATGATAAAGTCCTAATAAATGGTAGCCATAGCACCGATTTGAAAACAATTGATGGTAAAAAGCTAAAAGCAGGCGACAAAGTAAGATTGCGTGTTTCCAATGGAGGGGCGTCTTCATATTTCTGGCTAAGGTATGCTGGAGGAAAAATTACAGTAGTAGCGAGTGATGGGAATGATGTTGAGCCTGTAGAGGTGGACAGGTTAATCATTGCCGTTTCTGAAACTTACGATATTGTAGTGACTATCCCTCAAGATGGTTTGGCTTACGAGTTCTTAGCAACAACCGAAGACAGGACACAATCTGCGAGTTTATTTATAGGTGATGGGGTCAAACAGCTTATTTCCCCGCTCCCACGATTGAAGTATTTCGAGGGGATGAAGATGATGAACGATATGATGAAAATGAATGGCGATTTGGACGATATGGGCATGAAGATGAGCCTTAACCAAATGGACATGAATGTAGTGATGTATCCCGAAATTACCGGAGATGCAACAAAAAAAGCAGACCACAGTAAGCATGAGGGTATGGACATGGATAACGACGCTAACCGTTACAACGCTAATGCCTTGGGAGACATCAAAACATTAAATTATGCTATGTTGCAATCGCCTTATAACACCTCTCTTCCAAATGATGCGCCTGTAAAAGAGTTGAAATTCACACTTACTGGCAACATGAACCGCTATGTATGGAGCATGGATAATAAAATACTTTCGGAAACTGACAAAATACCTGTAAAAAAAGGAGAAATATTACGGATTACCATCTATAACAATTCCATGATGCGTCATCCCATGCACCTCCACGGATTTGATTTTAGGGTTATTAACGGTAAGGGAGAAAAATCGCCTTTGAAAAATGTATTGGACATTATGCCGATGGAAACGGATACTATAGAGTTTTTAGCAAATGAGGAAGGTGATTGGTTTTTCCATTGCCATATTCTTTATCATATGATGGCAGGAATGAACAGGGTGTTTGAAGTTGGAGATTACAAAAATCCCTATTTACCCGATAAAGCAAAAGCCTATAAAGAACTGCAAAGGGAAAGCAATATGCCTCACTTTATGATTGAAAACGACTTTGCAACGAATGGAAATGACGGTGGAGCGATGTTGCAAAATGCAAGATGGTCATTAGGTACAGAATGGCGTTTAGGCTATAATAGTATGCACGGTTATGAAGTAGAAACCCATTTAGGTAGATACATTGGAAAAATGCAATGGTTCATGCCCTTTGTAGGTTTTGATTACCGCTACCGTAAAATGGGAGAAGATGAACACGAAAAGAACATATTTGGACAAACCAACAAGAAAGACACCCGCAGGGCGTTCAGTTTAGGGTTTATGTATACATTGCCTATGCTGGTCAATTTTCAGGCAGAAGTATATCACGACGGTATTGTGAGATTGCAGTTAATGCGTGAAGATATACCAATTTCAAAAAGACTAAGAGGTGGTTTTATGGTGAATACCGACTTAGAGTATATGGGAGAACTTAGGTATATCATTAATAAGAATATAGGTATACGTACCCACTATGATAGCGATATGGGCTTTGGTGTGGGGCTGGCATTGACTTATTAAAATTAAATAACTAAGGGTTGTAAACTGCATAACCGTAAAAAAATATCGGTAAAAAAAAGGAGGTGATGCAGGTGTAATTCGCAAAGACTAACCTGCATCATACTACAACCCTTTAAAGTATGCAACAAAAATCTATCTATCGTTCCATCATCAATACGGTAGAGGTTGAATTTTTTTAAGCAGTAATTGCATCATAAGCTAATACGAACAGTGTTAGCTTTTCTGTATTAACCAATAATATATTACATCAAAATGAAGCGAATGGATAAATTTTACAATGAAACATATCTTAAATTGGAAACTGCAATCCAGGAACTGGAGATTGAAACCGACTGCCCCATAAAAAGAATTGAAGCCGTTATACACCATATCATACAAAGCCTTGCCGACTTAAAGGACTTTGTACTGAAAAATGACTTTAAGAATATGGAAGAAGAAATCCATTTTTTCAAGTATCAGAAACCTGTTATTGTTTCAAAGCTCATCTACTACAATGCCATCTATAAAATCGAAACAAGAAGACCCTACGGGAACAAGCGTACCAAGAAATATTTTACCAAAGAACTGAAAAAGCTAAAAAGGTTCTTTGAAAACAACCTTGATTTTTACAAGTATTACCGCAGCAATAATTCTTTCGTTGACGAAAAATTCTTTGTGCGTGGCAAGCACGATATAAGGCTGTGGTTAGACACATTTTATTTTGAAGCAGACCATCGTTTTTCTACTTCACACGATTATAAGGTTGCCAAGATTATTGCCAATGACCTGATACAAGTTTATTTGGAAGACAGGCTCAATAACATCAATGTGAAAAGGGGGTCGGACAATTCATTGAAATGGACGGCAAGTAAAACGGCACTGACGGAACTCATATATGCACTGTACTCCCACGGTGTATTTAACAATGGGAATACAGACATAAAATTGATAGCTAAAACTTTTGAAGAAGCCTTTAATATTGAGTTAGGCGATTTTTACCACACGTTTATGGAACTGAAAGCCCGTAAGATAAACCGAACCAAATTCCTTGACAGCCTGTGTGAAGCCCTAATAAAAAAAATGGACGAAAAGGACGAAAAGTAACGACTATTATAATACGCCACGAGGTGAATGAACGCCTTTTGTCCGTATAATGCTTTCCTGCACCTTTGGGGCTTCATTCTGCTTTTCTGCCTGCTCCGAAGCATCTTGTTTGGTTTCCGGCGTAATAGATAGCTGTATCTTTCTTTCTACGGCAGCCAGTTCCGTTTTAAGCTCACTCAATCGACTTTCCTTAGCCCAAGTACCGTTAACCACTTCCTGAAGCATCGGCAGGTCTTTTTGTATTTCAGCGATTTTCTCCTGCTCCTGCTTCACAAAGCCCGGCAGTTTTTCCAAAGCCCTTAAAAAATTCATTGCGGCGGTTTCGGGGTCTTTTGCCATCAGACCGTTATTGTAGGTGTACTTGATATTGCCCTCGCCAGTTATAAAAAATCTATTGACCCTTTCGAGTGTTGAATTATCCTTTGGAAGTTCTGTTTTAACCAATAATTGAAACCCGTAGAGGTTGCCTATTTCACGATAGTCGCCTGCCGTGCGGGCTTTGTTCGCAATCTCGTTCAGTTTTGCGCCTATTTGTTTCGGATTTGCATTGGGCGGCAAGCCATCTAACAGCACAGGGTTTTCGATTGTACCGTCCGAACGCTTTTGCAGGCGTTGCTGTAAGTTTTCCCAGTCGGTACTCATCCGGCTCAAACGGGATTGAGTGCTTTGCAACATTTCCATATAATCCTGTACCTTAAATTTGGCACTGGATTTAGAGCGGTTGAACGCCTGCTTTTCGCTTTCCAGTCCGGCAATCTGTTTTTCCAGTTTGGCTTTATCCAACAGGTCTGTATTTCCTGACAGGATTGCCACATATTCCGAAAAGTTCATTCCCGATTTTTCGTCCATACTTCCCTCGTCAATCGTTCTTTTGGTCAGGTTGTTAGTCTTTAACTGGTCGATGAAAAGCTGCTTATTATACAGCAGGTTGAATTTGTAACTGTCCAACGATTTTTCAACTGCATAGATAATCACAGCAACTTTATTATCGGCAAAGAATTTGGCAATCTCATTGCCTTTTCTGATTGCCCGCCCGTCCCTTTGGGCAAGGTCAGACGGTCGCCACGGTGTATCTAAATGATGAACGGCAACAGCTCTTTTCTGTGCGTTTACGCCAGTTCCGAGCATACTTGTAGAACCGAACAGTACACGGATTTTGCCCTCGTTCATTCCGTTGATAAGTTCCTTACGTTGCTTATCATTTTTCGCTTCCTGAATAAACCTTACTTCGTGCGCAGGTATGCCGTGGTCCTCCACGAGTTTGCGTTTTATTTCGGAGTACACGTTCCATTCGCCGGGCTTGTAGGTTCCCAAATCGGAGAAAACGAACTGCGTTCCTTTCTGTGCGTTGAACTGGTTGTAAAACTTGGCGATATTTACCGCACAATGCGAAGCCTTGTTGTCGGGATGGTCGTCGTATATACCACTTACCATACGCATATCGAGCGACATCTTACGGGCATAGTCCGTCGCAATGAGCATCTTTGCTTTTTCTTCCCTTTGCGATAATGGTTCTCTTCCGAGCAAAGTAGCATCGCCCGTTTTGGCAAAAGCCATCAGGCTTTGGATAAAGGCTTCTTGGTCGGGCGTTGGCGGTATATTGTATAATACCTCGTTCTTGTTGGGTCGGTCAATACCAATATCCTTTGCCGTTCTGTAATCCGTGATTTCAGAATAGAACTGCGCAAGTTCCGGCACTTTGATAAAGTAGCGGAAACGCTCTTTTGCTACAATATTGTTAGCTACCGAAAATTCATAATCGGTCGTTTTCCTTGCATAGATAGCTGCCCACGCATCAAAAGAATGAATGCCCTGTTTTTCCAATGCACGGGGACGCAGATATTTGAACAGTAGGTACAGCTCCGTTAATGAATTGCTGATGGTCGTACCCGAAAGAAAGGTTGCGCCCATATCCGCATTGGTACGCTCCTGAATGGTGCGGATTGCAAAAAGCAGGTTCAGTGCCTTTTGGCTGCCGTCCACGTTACCCAATCCGGCAACCCGTGTATGACGGGTGTTGAACATCAGGTTTTTGAATTGGTGGCTTTCGTCCACAAACAAATGGTCTATGCCCATCATCTTAAAGTCCACAATATCATCTTTGCGGTTTTCAATATCGTGTTGCAGCGTTTTCAGCTTTACTTCAAGATTTTCTTTTCGTTTGATTACCCCGGCGAGCATTCCCCTTGTCACTTCCTTGCCTTGCGATTTCAGGGCATCGAGGTTGCGCTCTACGCTGTCTAATTCTATTTCGAGGATTTCCTTTTGTATTTCGGGCGATTGAGGTATCATTCCGAACTGGTCGTGCGTGAGTATCACACAATCCCAATCGTTGTTTTTAATATCCCCGAAAATCCGCAGGCGTTTTTTAGGCGTAAAATCATCAATACCTGGATAAAGGATTTTTGCGTGTGGATAGGCTTTTCGGTAGTCTTCAGCAATAGCAGGTATATTGGCTTTCAGTCCGATTATCATCGGTTTATGGGCTAATCCCAAACGCTTCATTTCCTGCGCTGCGGTACACATTATCAGCGTTTTTCCTGCGCCTACTTCGTGGTCGCAGATAGCACCGTTGTTCAGTTTTATCATCCAAACCGTGTCCTTTTGGCTTGAATACAGGTCTTCAATGCCTGCACCCTTGCGGTCTAATCCCGGAAATTCCTGATGGCTTCCGTCATAGTTCGGGCGAACGAAACAGTTAAAGGTGTCGTTGTACTGGTCGGTCAGCCTATTTTTAAATTCATCGTTCTGTGCGTGTAGCCAGTCGGTAAAAGCGGTACGGATTTCATCAATCTTGGTGTTCGCCATTTGTATGGCTTCCATATCCCGTACTTTGACCTCTTGGTCGCCAACCATCACTTTTTTGGTTATATCAGGCGTAGTATTGACAAGGGCGTGTTTGAGCAGGGCAATACCGTCAAATGTTCGGCTTTCCGCTTTGACAGCATATTTTTCCCAAATGTGCATATTGCCCCGATGACATTTCACAGAAAAGTCGTCGGAGCTTTCGGAGTAATGAACCAGTACATCCGCATCGAACAGGTGCGAAGCGAAACGGGCATAAATTCCGGTAGGTATCCACCGTTCGCCGAGATTAAAATCCAACTCCTCAAATTCAATCCGTTTTGGTCGGGCTTCCTCTAAAGCGGTAAGGCTTTCTTTGGCTTCGGTATCATCAGGATTGTTTTCAAGATAGGCTCTTACTTCATCGGCTTTCTCAACTACGTTGCCTGCAATCCACCGTTCGGCTATTTCGTATTCCTGTTGTAGCGGATTGTAGAACAACCGCCCGTGTAAGGCTTCTTTCAGGGTATCGGCAGGCAGGCTGCTGATTTCGGACATAAAGTCCAAATCCACGTTGCCGTATTTATTCAGCGAGGCGGCTAATGCCTCTTCGGGATTATCGGTTGCTAACGTGGTCGTAGAGAAACTAACAGGACGGCTGAATATATCCGCTTTATGGATTATGCCGCCAATGATACGCTCCAGATAAGGAATTTCTTTACCTGCGCTGTCTGTCTTTATCAGCTTGGCATTGTCGGCAGCATTGAGATTACCGTATTTTTTGACAAAGCCATCGTACAGGAGGTTCAGGGTTTCCCGTTCTGCCTTGTGTTCGGTCTGCTTTTCAGCTTCTTTTTGGTACAGGTTGATATAACTGTCCCTTACAGCTATGTAGGCTTCGGCTCTTGCTTTCTGTGCCGACGGCAATTGCAATGGATGAAAGATAGCTTTTTTGTCTTCCTTATCCACCTCTTGCAAATAGCCGACCCAACCGTTATCCACCACAAGGCAATCATTCCGATGGAATGATTGCAGTTCGCCACTATACGGGGCAGGTTCAGGAATAGCATTAATATTGATAGCGGTAATGGCTGTCTTATCAGACTGGCCATTTCCGTTTATTTGTGAAAACAGGTCGCTGATAGCTTCCTGTTTTTTACCGTTAACCTGGTCGGTTCCGTTAATATCACCATTGGATTTTAGCGGTGTATAGGGCTGCTGCCTTGCACTGCTGAACAGGTCGGGCTGACGACCTATTGTACCTCTTCTTTTTTTAGTGCTTTGCCTTTTGGCTTGGGTAGTTCTTTTAGGTGGAGCAAGAACCATTACAGGTTCTCCCGCACTTTCAAACAAGTCAAAAATGCTTAGTTGCTTTAATTCCTGCGGGCTTTCCTGACGGACTACCGGAGTAGGTACAGGTTGCGGCTTTTGCTGAATGATTACAGGGTCTATGACCGGAGGTGTAACTTTTGGTTCAATAGGAATTTGTATAACAGGCTCGTCGTTCTGTTCGCCTTTGTATAAACTCAAATTCAGATGCTTTCCAAAATCTTCGGAAAGCATTTGCTTCAAATCTTTGGCAATGCCCTCAACACCGTCTTTATGCGTATAGATTAAGGCAGGTTGCCCGTATGGGTCGGTATCTAATTTTTGGTCGGTATGGATAATTCTTGTACTGTCCTGAAAGAGCGCATTGCCAGGCGTATTGTATTCAGATGGCTTGCTTTGGCAAAACAGATCTTCCCTGTCGGTCAGATTTTCTTTTGCCGTATTTTTTTGCAGGATAATCAGGTCGCTGCCGACTTCCGTACCTGCATATTCGGTAAACAGGTTGTTAGGCAATCTTACAACCGAAACCAAATTATTATCCTGCATCAACGCCCTGCGTATGGGTTCGTTCTTAGGGCTGTTCAGAATGCCCTGTGAAGTGATGTAAGCCAACAAACCGCCCTCACGGAGCATATCAGCACCTTTCAGAAAAAAGTAATTGTGTATGCTTCGGGCAGCTTGTTCCTTTGCGCTGTTTCTACTGCGTGAATAAGAAAGGTCAAATACGGAAGTATCGCCAAAAGGGATATTACTGGCGATTACATCATAGGTGTTTTGTTCCCTTTCGGGGATTTCCTCAAAGCCGTTTATACGGATATTGATTTCGGGGTAAAGCTGCTTTAAAATCTTGCCTGTAAGCAAGTCCTTTTCATAAGCGGTAACACTGGCTTTCTGATTTTCCGAAAAGGATTGGATGAATGAACCGATACCTGCGGAGGGTTCGAGGAATTTATCAATGTGCAGACCATTATCCCGCAAGGCAGATGAAATGGCATCTATAACTTTTGGTGGGGTATAAAAAGCCGTCAGTACGGAACTTTTCATACTATCCACATACTTGCGGTATTGCTTATCGTCTTCGGAATTTTCTTTGAGTAGTTGGTGGAGTTCCTGCGTGAGTGGAAAAAGGTCGTGTTCTGTTTTTCTCCAATGATTGATGTCTATTTCGTTTTCTACGGGGTTCAGAACGAATTTAAGACCGCCAAATCCGCTGTATCGCATCATTAGCAGTCTTTCGCCTACGGTGGCTTGCCGTTTCTCCTTTTCCAGTTTAAAAACAATTCGCAGGGCATCAATATTCTGTTGGAGATGGAACCGCTTACTGAAGCCCATTTTCCTCAATCCATATTGAGATGGTTCCGGTCAGTTCGGTATAGAGTACATCAAACTCATTTCCGTTGGCGAAATCATCGGTTAATTCATATCCTGCGAAAACAGGCTCACAAACGGGGAACATTTTAAGGGCGAACGGTCGCAGCTCCTCGTCTGCCATTATGGCATCAAACTCATTGCATACCACTTTGAAAACCGTGTTGAACTTGGAGAAGTGCAAGCCCTCAAAAAGTATGTAGTTGGCTATTTCGTCGCATTGCTCAACGGCGTTTCCCGAACGGAAAGCACCCTCATAAGCATTGGCAGCCCACGAAGACCGTTGGTCAATAAATTTTTGGTCGTGTGCCTTTTCGGGAAAGCTGCTGTTTAATAATTCTTGCAGTCGTAATCTGAAATACGACAGGTCTTTTTGCTGTACATCCATACTTATTTTGATTAGAATTTTACTTAAATCCTAAAATTATAAGCAGGAGCAAATGCCTTTGATAATGTTGCAGCGTTTGGCTTTGAAAGGCAGGATTTGGCGATTTACAATAGAAAATTGAACTGATTATTTATACAGAATTGGTGCTTGGCTATATGTTTTTTCACAAACTACTTTTGTGGTTTAAATATTTATCGTAATATTGCGATATATTATTACAAATAAGATGGGCGTAACAAAAACAGAAATATTTACAGAACAGCAAAACAGCTTGGCAACCACTTTAAAGGCACTGGCTCATCCTGCCCGTATAGCTATCCTGCAATACATCATCAAGCAGAATGCTTGCATTTGTAATGACTTAGTGGAAGAATTAGGATTGGCGCAGGCTACGATTTCACAACATTTAAAAGAGCTTAAAAACATTGGTATCATCAAAGGCAATATAGAAGGGACAAGTGTGTGCTACTGTATTGATGAAAATGTTTGGCAGCAGATTAAAAAGGAACTCAATGCTTTCTTTATAGATAATGTAGAGGTTGATAAATGCTGTTAAGCATTTTTTTTAAGCACATTAATCGCAATAAAGCAATATAACAATTAAATAAAAAAATAATGAAACTATCAAACATCAAAGAAATCTTACCAGCATTGGATAATGTTGAATTTCAATTAGAGAACGGAACATTTGTACCCGAACACTTTCACGTTACCGAGATAGGTGTTATTACAAAACACTTCATTGATTGTGGCGGAACAATTAGAAACGAAAAAGTTGTCAATTTCCAATTATGGAATGCCAACGATTTTGAACACCGATTAAAGCCAACAAAGCTATTAAACATCATTAAGCTATCCGAAGAAAAGTTGGGTATTGAAGATGCCGAAATAGAAGTAGAATACCAAAGCGAAACGGTTGGTAAATACGATTTGAATTTTAACGGAAACCATTTTGTACTGAAAAACAAGCAAACCGCTTGCCTGGCAAGTGATGCTTGCGGTATTCCTGCCGAAAAGCAAAAGGTAAAATTATCAGAGCTGAATAATGCTTGCTGTACACCAAATTCGGGATGTTGCTAAACACTAAAAACAAAATGCGATGTATCAAAAACTAATCGAAATCATTAACAACAAAATTGATGTACAAAGCATCAGCGAAGAACGTAAAGCCGTATTACAACCGCTGATTGATTTTATACAGCAAAAAGTAAACGACAGGCAGGATATAAATATCAATTTCATCTGTACCCACAATTCCCGAAGAAGCCATTTATCACAGGTTTGGGCACAGGTAGCGTCAGCACATTTTAATATACCAAATGTACATTGTTATTCGGGCGGTACGGAAGAAACGTCACTATTTCCGAAAGTTGCAGAAACATTGACTAATCAGGGGTTTAACATTTTCAAAATCGCAGATACTAATAACCCTGTATATGCCATAAAATACAGCGATAATGCTTTGCCTGTTATCGGCTTTTCAAAAAAGTACGATAGTCCTTTCAACCCAGTATCAGCATTTACAGCCATTAT
Source organism: Parapedobacter sp. ISTM3 (assembly GCF_016533505.1). Taxonomy (NCBI): domain Bacteria; kingdom Pseudomonadati; phylum Bacteroidota; class Sphingobacteriia; order Sphingobacteriales; family Sphingobacteriaceae; genus Parapedobacter; species Parapedobacter sp. ISTM3. Next base: position 35,792 of record NZ_JAENGN010000022.1, read on the forward strand.
GACCTGTTCACAGGCAGACGGTGGATGTCCATTTATTGCAGGTGCAGAAAAAAGGATACCTATCACATTTGAAGACCCTAAAATTTCAGACAATACACCGGAGCAATCACAGGTATATGCAGAAAGAAGTTTACAGATAGCAACGGAAATGTTTTATGTTTTTTCAAAAGTCAGTCAATAACCAATGCAACCAAAACTAAAATTTCTTGACCGTTACCTTACCTTATGGATATTCCTTGCAATGGCAGCAGGTATAGGTTTAGGGTATTTCTTTCCGGGAATATCAAAAATTACAAATGCTTTATCCGTAGGCACTACAAACGTTCCTTTGGCAATAGGTCTGATACTGATGATGTACCCGCCATTGGCAAAAGTGGATTATTCATTATTGCCCCAAGCATTTAAGGATAAAAAAGTAATCGGCATATCCTTATTGCTCAATTGGGTTATCGGTACAATATTGATGTTCGGATTAGCCGTTTTGTTTTTACGTAATGAACCCGATTATATGACAGGCTTGATATTGATAGGTTTGGCAAGATGTATCGCAATGGTAATCGTATGGAGCGATTTAGCTAAAGCAAACAGAGAATACACAGCTATGTTAGTTGCATTAAACAGCATCTTTCAGATAATTTCTTATAGCTTCTTAGTTTGGTTATTCATTAATGTATTACCAAGCAAATTAGGAGTAGCCAATTTCAATGTAAGCGTATCAATGAAAGACGTAACCGAAAGCGTATTAATATACTTAGGCATTCCTTTCTTAGCAGGTTTTATAAGCCGTTACGCATTGGTAAAGTCAAAAGGAATAGAATGGTATAACAGGAAATTTGTACCTCGAATATCGCCCATTACATTATATGCTTTACTGTTTACAATCGTATTAATGTTCAGTCTGAAAGGCGATAAAATATTAGAACTGCCAATGGATGTAGTAAAAGTAGCCATACCGTTAATCATCTATTTTGTACTAATGTTTTTTGTCAGCTTCTTTATCAATAAATCTTTAAACGTTCCTTACGACAAAAACGCATCCATCGCATTTACAGCCACAGGAAACAATTTTGAATTGGCAATAGCCGTAGCAATAGCGGTTTTCGGTATTCATTCTCCACAGGCATTTGTGGGCGTTATAGGACCGTTGGTAGAAGTACCTGTACTGATACTGTTGGTAAAAGCAAGTTTATGGCTAAAGAAGAAATATTACTAAAGGTTATTTAAGAACGTATTAGAGCATTTTGAAGCATAAAAAAACTAAAAATGAACCTCCGATAATTCGGAGGTTCATTTTTTACGGCTTGTTCAATATTTGAAGCATCCTGCCGACTTCAATATCCATTCTTGAAAAAGCAAACCATTTTTTGCCCAGGTCTTTGAGCGATGCCCCTATATGGTAGAGTTCTGTATGGTCAATAATCAAAAAACGGTCGTGAGCGTCGGAAAACACTTCAATTTCTATCGGAGGATATTGGCTATTGTAGCGTTGTAAGTCTAACCGTAACTGATTGCTGATACTTTTGGTAAGGATTGTAGCGGTTACATTAGTCTTACGCTTACCCAACAAGGTAAGCACCGTATCATCCACATAATTATCAAGCAGGATAACAGAGCTTTTGGCACTACGGATAATATCGGAAACAAAGGCGTAGGCATCAAAAATCTGCCCGTTGTAGAAAATGCCTTTTTCGCTGTGCAGCTTGTCGCTTTCCAAAGCCTTAAAAATCTCTTCAAATTTTTGGTCGGCTTCCAGTTGCTTTAACTCGATATTGTCCAAACGATGAAACAAAGAAGCGTTGCTGATGAGCATACGCCGCATTTCTACAAAGGCTTCCATTATTTCCACACTCATTTTAACGGCTATATCAGAACGAAGTATGGCAGATGCCATTGCAACGCCTTGTTCCGTAAAAGCATAGGGCAAATAACGTCTGCCGCCGTAATTTAAACTTGAGGTTCCAATTTGGAACCTCAAGTTTTCAACTTCCTCTTCGGTCAGTTGAAAGCAGAATGATACAGGAAAACGCTTAATATTTCTTTTAACAGCTTTGTTCAGGTTCTTTGTTTCTACCTGATATAAGGCAGCGAGGTCGCTATCCAACATTACCTGTTTGCCCCGGATAGTATAAATCAGGTTCCTGATTTCTTTGGGTACGATTGACGGTTTATTTTCCATTGCGTTTACTGCTTTTGTTTTTTTCAAACTCAAAGGAACTTTCAGCGTTTTCTTTCAGAATGATGTAAGCATCGAATTTCTTTCCGGCTTTGCTTGTCATTCCTTTGATAAGAGAGGTTTTGCCTTTATTGACAAGGTTTGTTACATTTTCGATACTGATTTGTACACCGCAGACGGTGCGGAACTGTACCCAGTTACAAGCCTCATCAGGGCATTTCACAATCTTGTCACGGATAATAAGCTGCTGACTTTTGCATTTCGGGCAGGTTAGTTTGGGTTGGTTGGTGCTTGCAATAGAGGTTTGTAGCAATTCATCGGTAATAGATTTGGCATAGGTTTCCATTTCCTTTTGGAATGTTCCGGCATCCGCTTCGTTATTTTCTATTTTCTGTAACGCCAATTCCCATTCGGCAGTCATTGCCACGTCTGCAATTTTCCGGTCTTTTACAAGCCCGTACACCTGCAATCCTTTTTCCGTAGGGATTAAAGAACGTTTATCCCGTTGGATATAATTACGGGTAAACAGGGTTTCGATAATGGCGGCTCTTGTTGCAGGAGTACCGATGCCGATATTTTTGAGGGCTTTGCGTTCTTCTTCGTTCTCAATTTCTTTCCCTGCGGTTTCCATAGCCGACAAAAGCCCGGCTTCGGTGTAAAGCACTGGTGGTTTGGTCTGCTTTTCCAAAACTGCGGCTTCCTTTATGGCAAGTTCGTCGCCTTTATGCAGTTCAGGTAATTCCTGCACTGGCTCTTCGCCGTCATCGGTAAAACTTCCTTTTATGGAACGCCAACCCGCTTCCTGAATTTTACAGCCTTTTGCCGTAAAGTCGTAATGCAATACCTGTAATGATACATCGGTTATTTCTTTGACACAGGCTTGCGATATGGCTTCAAGCAAGCGAAGCGCAATCATATTGTAAATCTTGTTTTCGTCTGCATTAAGTACGGACGGCACTTTGTCCGTAATCAACAAACCGTGATGGTCCGTTACACGGAGGTCATTCACGATACGTTTGTTGAACCGTCCCCATTTGATTTTGGTAAGGGCTTGCTTGCAATCCTCACGATTTTGCAATGCCCGCACGAGGTTTGGAATTTCTGCCCACATATCTTCAGGGATGTATTTGCTCCCGGTACGTGGGTACGTGATAAACTTCTTTTCGTACAGGCTTTGCGCAATATTGAGCGTTGCTTCAGCAGATAATTTCAGCCTTTTGTTGGCTTCCTTTTGTAAGCCTGTCAGGTCGAAAAGCAAGGGCGGTTGTTCTGTAACGCTTTTGGTTTCTACTGATGTAAAGGTTGCCGTTGCGCCACGCTGAATAGCTTTAAGGGTATCATCAGCAAGTTGCTTTTCGTCCCATTTGGTTGCGGAAATACTTTTGAAATCAACCTGGGCTTTGTTGTGCGTTAATTGTATCTGCCAGTATTTCTTTACCGTGAAATTCTTATTGTCGAGGTAACGTTTGCATATCAAAGCCAGTGTGGGCGTTTGCACTCTTCCAAGCGAATAGATACCATTGCCTGCGGCAATGCTCAATGCCTGTGTAGCATTGATGCCTACAAGCCAGTCGGCACGGCTTCTGCCTTGCGCTGCCTGATACAGTCCGTCAAATGCTGCCCCGTCTTTTAGGTTGTTGAAGCCTTGCTTTATTGCCTTTTCGGTAAGCGAACTTATCCAAAGGCGTTCAAAAGGTTTGTTGCATTTCAGGTATTCATAAATGTACCTGAAAATGAGTTCGCCCTCACGACCTGCATCGGTAGCAACGATGATGCTGTTGCTTTGCTTAAAAAGCTGCTCAATGACTTTCAGTTGCTTTAATGCGCCAGTATCGGCGGTGTACCCTTTGTCTTTTTTGACCTTGCGGACGGTCAATAAAAACGGGTTGGGCAATATCGGCAGGGATGCTTTATCAAATCCCGAAATGCCGTAATCTTCGGGCATTCCCAGTCCTATTAAATGACCGAATGCCCACGTAACAAAATAGCCGTTACCTGTCAGGTAGCCATCCTTTTTATCGGATGCTCCCACAAGTCCGGCTATTTCCCTTGCTACGCTTGGTTTTTCTGCAATGATTGTTTTCATACTGTATTACATTTTTCTGCCTTTGGATTTTTCAGGCTTGTTATCCTGTTGCTCCTGCTGCTTCTCGTTTTTCGGTCTTTGCTGCCCGGACTTCAAAGGCTCTTGGACGTTCTTGGTCGCTTCGTTGGTTTTACCCTCCGAATTGACGGCAGTTTGTGTTTTATGAGTTTCGGCAGGTTCTACCCGTGCTTTGTACTGACCGGGAAACTCAAAATTGGTCTTTCCGGTATCTTTGTCGAACGTGATATAACCCTTATACGGTTGGTCTTTTTTGTCTTTCAGTTCAACGTATATGGTTTGTCCGGCTTTGAACTTGTTGTACTGCTCATCATCCAGTTCTTTGCCCCTGAAAGTTCTTGGAGCTTCTTGCGGTTGGCTTTGCTGATTGCTTTGTTGGGTATTCTGTTGGTTCGTTTGCGCCTGCTGATTGTTGTTGCTTCTGTCAAACAGGAACTCAACATACCGTTTGTCCGCATTGAATTGTACAGTTGCCGAAAACTCCGTTCCTTTCGAGGAAATCATACCCTCTAAATAGAGCGGTTTGCCCTCCATCAGCGTTTGTTTTTGTTCGTCATTCAGCTTTACGCCCTTAATTTCATCGGGAATTTTTATAAACTCCGTGCGCAGTGCAACCACGTCATTGGTCAGCCTGTCAATACTTATAATGGACGGCATCAGGTCGCCTGTTTTGGAGTTTACCAAATTGACGACACGCCCCATATTACCCGTTTCGAGCAGGTTTTTCTTGTCTTCGTCCGTAAACTTGTGACCGAAAAATTCAAAGTGGAGGTTAGGTTCTCTTTTGATACCGTGTATTGCCACGATAACATTGCCGTCTTCCGCTTGCTGTAAAGACAGGCGGGCATCCGTGCGGAGGATAGAGCCCCCGAGGTTGATACCTATCGGTAAAAGCTCATTGGTTTTATAACCTCGTAACAAAGGGTCGAGCAGGTTCCTTTTTTCAAGATACTCTTTGCTCAATCCGAGGTTTTTCATTGTGTCCCAATCAATCTGCTCCGGCTTGTAGCGATATTCGCTTGTTTCCGTTGTTGTTTGTGCTGTTGCCATATTATTTTGATTTTCTTGTTTTTTATCGGGTTGGGGTTCTGCTTTCACTTCGTGTTCTTTCAGCACTTTTTCGCCCTGTGGAGTGGGCTTATCTACGTGCTTTTGTAATTCCTCTGCTTTTTCAGCAGCAACCGAGGCAGGCACTTTGAAGAAAGTAAAGTTTGTAGGGTTCTTTAACTGGCTGAAAAAATTGGAAAAGAAGTTGGAAAAGAAATCACCGCTTTTATCCACACGCATAAACTGGTTTTGATTTTTCTTCGTGGGGTCAACGGTTTCCATTTTCCCGTTTTCGTCTATACTCTTTACTGCCTGGATTTTCATTTTCTCTTTATCCAGTACGAGTAAGATGTCCGAAAGCTGTTCGGGCATTTCCTGTTTATTAGTTGTTTCTTCGCTCATAATCTGAAAATTTCAAAATTTCACGATCGAATGTAAAGGAAGCCTTCACTGATTTGCTTTATGTGGCACTCAAAGGCAGCGTTTGTCACTTATTGGCATCCAGTTTAGGTAACGGAGGGTTAAAACTTTCCCTGATGAACTGATGCACATCGGATAGCTTGTAATACAGTTTTCCGCTAATGGTATAATAAGGGAGCTTACCTATGGAGCGATACCGTTGCAGGGAACGGTTACTGATTTTCAGCATTTGCAATAAATCCTGATTATCCAGTAACTCTTCGCCGTCTATGCTGTTGCGCTTCTTTTGTAAATCGTCTATGTGGTTGCCAAGAATGTCCAGCCTGTCCATTATGCGTTCCATCCACGCCACAAATTCCATTTTGTCGATATTCATACGGGTACGCTTTTAATGATTACCTGATTTCAGCTTTCTGCCTTTCTCGATATAGCTTTTGCCTTTCGCCATAAGCTGCTCCACATATTCATCGGTCGTCTGCACGGCGTTAGCGTTGAGCATTTCCTTGATAGCACCAATCGTATAGTAATACTGCCCGTACATTTTTGAAAAAGCTATCTGCCCGTTGGTGCGCATACGCCACAACGTTTTTTCGCTGATGTGGAGATACTGGCAGACTTCGTGGTTGTTGAGCCATAAGCTATCGTAGCTTGTATCTTCCAGTTTGAGGATATATTCGCTAATGGCTTTCAACCGTTCGTTGAGGTGCTTCCACACTTCTTCGTCAACTGTTATAATGTTCATTGCACTATTGTTTAATATTCACAGTACAAAATTCAGAAGTGTGGCAGTGTTTGTCTGCCAATGCGTACCCATTGGTTTGGCACTTTTTTCAAATTTTTTGCAATGAGAAAAACCCTTGTTTAATAAGGGTTTTAGCGTGTTTCGGTTATTTTGTAGTAGCCTTTTGCCCATATATGCCAATTGGCATATATGGGCAAAGAAAAAGCAGTACATTTTGTGTACTGCTTTCAAACACCCGTGCTGATGTTGCTAAAGGTCTTTATCCATATACTCTTCGAGGGAAATTTTGAGCTGGTCTAAAAACACCGTTCGGGAGCCTGCCCTTGTTTTCATTCGGTGGAAAGAATGATGTATATCGTTCAAGGGCGTTCGGAAGAGGATTTGGAAAATCAATGCTAATTTCCTGATGCCTATTTTCCCGTATGCAATAGATTTGGAAACATACAGGGCGTAAATCAATTCTATCAGTGCATTTTGCGAGTTCGTCCACGAAATGTCTTTGTTTCCATCACCGTTTATTGAAATGGTATCGGGATTTTTTTCAGGGTTTATTTTGGTAAGCAAGAAAGTATAAAGTAATTCATTGGCTATAATATGGGCAACTTTGTTATCGTAATAAGTAGAAAAGCTAAGGTCAATTTCAAATACACTACTTTTTAGACCATCGTGGTAATTGATTTTTCCGAGCCTGAAATAACTGTGGTCACGGTCAGTTCTGCCTGCACGATAGTACCTGTAAAAATCCTCATTGGATATGCTTTCCTTGTATTCGGATTTCAGAATTTTCAGTTGGTTTTCAAAATAACTTTGGTGTATTCTCCCTGCACTTACGGGGCAGGTAGTTTCAATGCGGAATACCTTATTGTAATAAATAAGTTTTCCTAAAATCTGCGGTTTGATTTTCTTGAAAAAATTGATTTCCTGCCGTTCGTCCTTAAATCCGGTCTGCAAGACTTTCATCTTTATAGTAAACAGCATTTCCTTTAAGAATAAGGTCATTTGGTAAGCCTCATCCGCAGTTTGCATCATTTGAGAAGATAGCATATCTTCCTGACGCTGAATTTCCGATAATATTTTGTTCAACACGATTTCCATAGCTTAGATTTTTAGAGATTAACACCATACGTTTCGGATTTACATTTTTGTTTATTTGTCAAAACTTGGAAATAATATCGGAACCAATATCACAGGTTGCCCCCATATTGGGGAAGATTTATTTTATAACGCCTTATGATGTATATTGGAAAAAGCAGAAAAAAGGGTTAAGTACGCTACGACTTAACCCTTTTTTTTATTAAATTTGCGGTAATGATTTACAAGGTAATCAGATGAAAGCGAGTGCAGTAAGCACCATTACTAAATCGTTACCGATAGCACTTTCGGTTCTTGTAAACTACTCTTTATTAGCCACTTTGGGCTATATTAATCTTTTTCAGAAAAAAATTTAAACCCTGTAAACTGTACCGGCTCTCGGTAGATATAGCTTTGATAAGTGTGTTTCTTAAGCGCGGGAGCGCCCCACCCATCCATGTCGATGACCAATTGCACCTCGGGCTGCAACTTGATCTGCTGATAGTCCCGGATCATCCCCTGCGTAAAGCGGTGTATAACAAGCACTTTCGGCGGCAGTCCGTGTGCACGGGCCAGCTCAGCCAGGTGCCGCACAGCAAAGTTGATATCAGCTGATGTGAAGTGGCCTATGCGCTTTCCGGGAGGCAAATCGTCTTTCATTGAAAACTCCGGATCAATTCCCAGGTGTACATGAGGCATCCGGAGAAATGTATCCAGCCGGGGAACCTCATCAGCCAAGGTACTGAAACCGACCTGAATATCCAAAAACACCAGAGCATCTCGCTTTTCGGCGATACGAAGTACGGAATCGATCTGGCTAAAAGGCATGCGTGACCGATATTTCCCATCCCTGCCCGCGCTACCTTGTGCGGTTACAGCAATATAGTGAAGCGCAGGAATAGCCTCCGTTGCTGGATCAGCTTCATTCCACCGCGCCACTTCGCTGTCGAGTTTACCCAGCATCTCATCCGGCGGAAGCTCGCCCAGAATGCCCATCCTGCTGGAATACAAATTGCCATAAAACGCCACAATGCGTTTGTGGGGCAAGATAGCACCCTGTGAAGGTAAAGGTTGAGCAGCGACGGGCCAACGGCCTGTGGAATCGCCATTGGCTAATTCGTGCAGTACCACATGATAGGCCGCCGAGTCGACGGCCATGTACTTGTACTGCCCTGAAGACGCGGTATCAACGGCGTCAACCGCATAGGCCGACAGGGTGTCTGCGGCATATGCGCTACCACCAACCATAGCCCCGCTGTTGCTGACGGACTGGCACGTCGATAACAGTAGCGCTAAGACCAACGCACTAAAAAGTCTGATTGTCATCTTATCCATTGCCACAAATAAACACAAAACGGCGGCTTGTTTGATACCTTGAGGCAAAATAATCCGAAAGCGCACCCATGGCGAGATGACGGTCATTACAGAAACCGAACTTTTGTACTAAACATGCTCAACAAATTGTATCTTGGGCAAGTTTAAAACCGTTAAGTATACGTTGGACGAAAGGCGTCAATGGGGTATTTATGAGCAGAGCATGCAGCAGTGTTATGATAATGAAGGCATGGCTGGCAGTGATGGGAGTGGTCATTTCCCTATCCATCGCGTTGGCTCAAACAACCGTCAACGGAACAGTAACCGATGAATCGACAGGAGCCCCTATCACCGGGGTCACAATATCGCTGGTCAACTCTCCTACGGGCACTTCAACTGACAGTACGGGTCGCTACAGGCTGCAACTTAACACGCCGGCAACAGCTATCCGATTCAGCGCGCTGGGGTATAAGACCATTGTCAAACAACTCATTCCAGGAGTATCGCAAACCATCGATGCCGCGCTGGAAGAAGATGCGCAGCATCTCGATGAAGTAGTAGTAAGCGGCAAAGGGCGCTACCGTAATCGCAATAATCCAGCTGTTGATCTCATTCGACAAGTAATTGCGCATAAGCGCGTAAATCGCCTGTCGCGATTTGACTATGTATCCTTTGATGCGTACGAAAAAATCATGATGGCGGTAAGCGATCTACCGAAGTCGATTACCAATAATGCGCTTACCCGGGGATACCGGTTTGCTTTTGAAAATGTAGACACCACATTGGTCCCCGGTCGTTCCCTACTACCCATATACCTTGAGGAAAGCTTATCACAGCGTTATGAACGATTGCACCCACAAGCTACAAAAACCATTGTAACCGCTCATAAAAAGACCGAACTCGACCAACGATATGTCAACAACCAAAATATTGAGACCTACTTCAAATTTATCCATACCGATATTGATATTTACGAAAATAATATCCTAATCCTGAACAAGCCGTTTCTTGGCCCTACGGCGGATGCCGCGCCATTGTTCTATAAATTCTTCATTACCGACACGATCTCCAACGCCGAAGGCCAGTTTGTGGAACTCACGTTCGTACCTCGCAACAAGGAGGACCGCCTATTTTCAGGCAAATTGCAAGTAACGCTCGACGGTAACTTTGGAATACGCCGCGCTGACATCTGGATAGATCATCACGCCAACCTCAACTGGGTAAACCAAATTGAAATATCCTTACGCTTTAATCGCCACCACAATGGCATTTACCTGTTGGCTTATAGCGATGTGCAAATAAATTTCGGGTTGTTTGAAGGTAAGCGCGGTGCGTTCGGCCAACGCACACTGGCTTATGATAATTATGATACAGAAACGACTATTCCCCCAAGCACCTTTAGTGGCCAGCAATGGGTAAAAGCCGGTGATGCGGAGCACAAGACGGAAAGCGAATGGCAGAACATGCGCCCAATTCAATTGACGGAGGTGGAGGGCAAGACATACGCCAACATCGATAGCCTTCAACATAACAAGGCTTTCCGCAAGACATTGAAAGTGGGATATCTCCTCTCCCAGAGCTTTCTCTATGCGGGGCCGATAGAGTTTGGGCCATTGGAATATTCATACAGCCACAACGACCTTGAAGGCAGCCGGGTGAGGTTGAGTGGCCGAACGACCAGGCAATTTTCCGAGAAACTGTATGGCGAGGCCTACACGGCTTACGGATTTCGCGACAACCGAATAAAGGTGTTTGGAGCCGTTGCTCAGACACTTAATGGCCGTCGCGTAGGCGAATATCCGGCTCACTACCTGCAGGCGACATATCACCAGGATGCGCGAGAACCCGGCCAGTTGCTCGGATTCCGCAACGGCGATAGCTTCACCCGCTCCTTTCGCAGCGGTGAACAGCGCAACTGGTTGTATCATCACGCCTTCCGGTTCAACCACGTTATCGAATTTGGCAACCATGTGATGCTGCAAACGTTCATTGCTACACAACGGCAGTCCCCCGCCGCACAGCTGCATTTCGTCACCGCAGGCGCTTCTGCCGATACCCTTAATGCACTGCGGACATCAGAACTCGGCGTTGATCTACGCTGGGCTCCGAATGAAGAGTTTTTCCAACGCAATTTGGAACGCACGCCGATAGTTAACGAATATCCAGTGTTCAATCTACGGTATAATATGGGATTGAGGGGCATTTTCGGCGGCGAATATCCTTACCATGCGCTACGATTGAATGTCTTCAAACGGGTGTTCCTTTCCCAGTTGGGCCTCGCCGATATAAACGTAGGCACCGGATATATTTTCGGAACGGTACCTTATCCACTGCTGGACATCCCCAATGCCAACCAGACCTACGTATTGACGCCGGATGCCTATAGCCTGATGAACAACCTCGAATTCGTAAGCGACCAATACATCAAACTGAACATCGAACACCGCCTGCATGGATTCATCCTCAACAAAATCCCATTGCTGAAAAAGACAAAAATGCGGGAGTTAGCAGGGTTTAAGCTCCTATATGGCAACGTGCGACCGGAAAATCACCCGCAAAACAACCCCGATGTCTTCTTACTACCGACAGATGGCCAGGGTCGCGCCACAACCTTTGTACTGACGAGGAAACCCTATATGGAAGCCAGCGTCGGTCTGGAAAACATCTTAAACATACTTCGGCTAGAATATGTCCGGAGATTGTCGTATCTTGACCATCCCGATATCGATAAAGGCGGGGTACGCTTCAGTGTGAAAGTAGATTTTTAGTTTACGTCAAACGTCTAACTGCAAAGGCTATGAAATACCAAAACTTATTGGTCCACGACGAAAGCCAGATACGGCATATCGTCATCAATCGAGTTGAGAAATTGAATGCATTGAATAAACCAACGCTTGCAGCGTTACATGAAGCAGTTAAGGATGCGTTGGCTGAGCCCAACGTGCGGGGAATCATTCTTACCGGAGCCGGCGAAAAGGCCTTCGTGGCTGGAGCAGACATTGTGGAATTCGCAACTTTCAATGCGGTGCAGGGGCGCGAGTTGGCTCAGGAGGGGCAAACAAACGTATTTGACATCATACACCATGCCAGTAAACCCATCGTAGCCGCCATCAACGGCTACGCGTTAGGCGGCGGCCTTGAACTGGCGTTGGCTTGCCACATTCGCCTCGCAACCACTTACGCCAAGCTGGGATTGCCTGAAGTTTCGCTGGGCTTGATTCCTGGCTACGGCGGTACGCAACGTCTTACCCAGTTGGTAGGGCGGGGAAAAGCCATGGAAATCATCCTTACCGGAGATATGATATCCGCTGATGAAGCATTGCGGGCGGGTCTGGTCAATTATGTGGTCGAACCTGCCGACCTACTTCCCAAGGCCACCCATATGCTTCAGCGCATTGCCTCGCGCTCGCCGAATGCGATTGCCGCGGCCATCCGGGCCGTTAATGCCGGTCTCGCACAACACGGGTTCGAAACGGAGATCAAGGAATTCGGCAAGTGCTTTGATACGCCGGACTTCAAGGAAGGGGTGTCTGCGTTTTTGGAGAAGCGAAAACCAAACTTCTAATAGGGCGTTATTTGGGTATTGTTATCAATTTGATGTATGTCCTATACTGTATTCAATCAGAAAGAGCGGAATACCGTTATCCTCGTACTTCTAATCGTATTGGGGGCAATTATCCTATACGCCGTAAGGGATATCTTTGGGGCACTACTCGGCACCATGGTCATGTACACGATATTCAGGCCACTTAACAGGTGGCTGGTGGAGCGGCTGAAATGGCGTCGGCCGCTCGCCGCGTTGATCATCATCGTTATTTCTTTTCTCATTATTGTATTGCCTTTTATGGGGATTGGCGCCATGCTAACCAATAAGATAGTTAGCTTGGTCAAAAACCCTGAATGGATTGAAAATATCGCAAACACCATCAATGAGTTTGCTGGCGACAAATTAGGCAAACCGGATCTGCTCCAGGAGCAACTGGAGCGAAGCGCTTCCTACTTGGGGAGCCTTGTTACTTCGCTGCTCACTGGTGCTGCAGGCCTTTTCCTGGACATCGCCGTGATGTATTTCCTGTTGTATTTTATCTTTGTCAATTTCAGGAGTTTCGAACGGGGGCTCCTTCGTTATTCGCCCTTCAACGTTGAAAATGCGGTCCGATTTGGCCACGAACTACGCAACATTACATACTCCAATGTATTGGGCCAGACCCTTATTGCACTGGTGCAAGGAAGCTGCCTCACCCTTGGTTTTTGGATATTCGGTTTTGATGATGCACTTTTCTGGGGGGTAATATGCGCCATTCTCTCGTTTGTCCCCCTACTCGGACCACCACTTATCTTCGTGCCTGCCGCCATCATTGCCTTCACCCAAGGCAACAACGTAAGCGCAATTGGGTTGCTAGTGTATGGATTTGTTATTGTCATCAACATCGACAACCTTTTGCGTCTGTTGATAGCCAAGAAAGTAGGCGATATCCATCCCATTATTACCGTGGTTGGCGTCATTATCGGCTTGCCGCTATTTGGTGTAATGGGTTTGGTATATGGTCCACTTCTCCTGTCGTATTTCCTCATTACTGTGCGTATTTATGAGGCGAGTAAGAAAGAAATCGCCTTAGGTAAAGAAATTGTCGTGAAAGACCCGCGGCCTCCACGTAGCTAAATTTTTTTAATTGCTCGGGCAACCCTATCTTTGGTGCTATATCCCAACAACGACTATGCGCAACACCACCCTCTTATTCTTGCTGACGTGTATTTGTCATATTAGCTTTGCCCAAGGCCCGGCCCACTACCTGTCGGACGGCGATACCATTAAACTAACACCTGCCGGAGCCTCACATCTTGCTCAATTGCCTCTGGCTTGCATGCAGCAGGCCTATCCTTATAAAACAGGAGTTGTTTTTACCGATACTACGCTTATCCAAGAGCCCATGCAGTATCATCCGGCGTTCTATGGGTGCTTCGACTGGCATAGCAGTGTACATGGCCATTGGATGCTGGTTCGGTTGCTGAAATTGTTCCCCGACCTGCCGGAAGCCTCCTCGATAAGGCATAAACTTGCAGAAAACCTTTCAGCGACAAATATTGCAAAGGAAGTGGCGCTTTTCGAGGGACTCAATAAAAGCTTCGAACGGACGTATGGCTGGGCATGGCTGCTCCAGCTTCAAACGGAACTCCTGTCATGGGAAGATTCGCTTGGTAAACAATTGAGTCGAAACCTCCAACCGCTAGCCAACGTGCTGGCCCAGTCATATAAGGAATACCTGCCCAAAATGAACTATGCTATTCGCGTGGGCGAACATTCCAACCTTGCCTTTGGACTCAGGCTTGCCTATGACTACGCCGCCGAAATGGGTGATGCAGGACTTCAGGACGTCATTCATCAGACGGCAATGCGTTTCTACGCGAAAGATAAAGGCTGCCCACTTAACTGGGAACCCGGCGGCGCAGACTTCCTGAGTCCTTGTCTCGAAGAGGCAGACTTGATGTGGCGCATATTGCCCGCCGCCGAATACCGTAAGTGGTTGAAAGATTTCCTTCCTCAGCTGTCAAAAAAATCGTTCGACCTTGAACCGGGTACAGTAAGTGACCGTACCGATGGCAAGCTCGTACACCTTGACGGTTTAAACCTCAGCCGCGCATGGTGTTTGTATGGCATCGCCCGCCATTCGGGCAAAAACGAACAACGCCTGACAGCACTGGCCAAGGCGCATATGGAAGTTGCCTTGCCCCATGTCGCCAGTGGCGACTACATGGGCGAACATTGGCTGGCTTCCTTTGCTGTATACGCACTTACCGCTCAACATAATCTTTAAATACTCGTTTTTGATTCATGCAGGTTTCACTCAATCAGCAACGCATTTTGGTTACCGGCGCTTCGCGAGGGATAGGTGCAGCCATCGCAAGCCAACTGTCCCAAGCGGGAGCAAACGTTTTACTGCACTATCATAAAAACAAGATAGCCGCCCAACGATTAAAGGACAATCTGCCCGGCGATGCTGCTTGGTGCCATGCGACCTATCCGACCTTGAGGCCGTGAAAGGATGGATCCCTAGGCTGGTAGATATGTACGGCCGGATCGACGCCATTGTCAATAACGCGGGCATCGCGCTGTCCGTTCCCGACGATTGTCCCACGGACGAGTGGTTGGCAGCGTGGCACCAAACAATCAACGTCAACCTCAATGCCTTAGCCATCATCTGTAAGGAGTTTGTCGAGCATGCAAGGACCAGTAAGAATGGTCGAATCATCAATATCTCCTCCCGTGCGGCATTCCGCGGCGATACTCCGGACTACCTGGCTTATGCCGCATCAAAGTCTGCGATTGTTGGTTTCACACGCTCACTCGCCCGATACTATGGCAAGGAAGGCATCAAAGCGTTTATTGTAGCGCCCGGCTTTACCCGCACGGATATGGCACAAGACTTCATGAACCAATATGGCGAGGATTATGCACTGAACGATATCGCATTGCCCCATCTCACGAAACCTGGCGATATTGCACCAATGGTGACATTACTGTGCTCGGGATTGGCAGACCATGCCACCGGCGCAACAATCGATATCAATGCTGGCTCGTATGTTCACTAAACCGACAGCACCCCCGGTTTACCGCCAATCGATTAATTGGGAATAACCACAACGGCAACGCTCATTTTTGTTGAATATGTGTTCGCGAATGCGAAGCATTTTATCTAAGTTTGCCGTCTTATGAGCAAACAGGACGATTTCTTCAAAAACGTAATTTCACACGCCAAGGAATACGGATTTGTGTTCCCTTCAAGCGAAATATATGATGGCCTGAGCGCCGTGTATGACTACGGGCAGTTGGGCGCTGAACTCAAAAACAACCTGAAAACCTATTGGTGGAAATCCATGGTGCAACTCCATGAAAACATAGTGGGTATTGACGCCGCCATTTTCATGCATCCCACGACGTGGAAGGCTTCGGGGCATGTAGACGGCTTTAACGACCCCATGATAGACAATAAGGACTCGAAGAAGCGTTACCGGGCCGACCAGCTTATCGAAGACAAAATTGCGCGCTATGAAGCGGATGGCAAAAAAGAAGAAGCCCAACAACTACAGGCCGGCCTCGACGCTGCGCTGAACGCCGACGACCTACCTACGCTCAAAGCACTTATCGAAGCACATCATATAGTCTGCCCGTTGTCAGGCACCAAAAACTGGACAGATGTACGGCAGTTCAATCTCATGTTCTCCACCCAAATGGGTGCATCGGCTGAAGATGCTGAAACGGTGTATTTGCGGCCGGAAACCGCTCAGGGGATCTTTGTCAATTTCCTGAACGTACAAAAAAGCGGCCGGATGAAAGTTCCTTTCGGAATTGCACAGATTGGCAAAGCGTTTCGCAACGAGGTTATTGCCCGCCAATTTATCATGCGCATGCGCGAGTTTGAGCAAATGGAAATGCAATTTTTTGTGCGGCCCGGCACAGAGCTCGATTGGTACAATCAATGGAAAGAAACCCGCCTGAAATGGCATCTCGCTATTGGCGGCAATCCAGCAAAATACCGCTACCATGATCATGTCAAGCTCGCCCACTATGCCAATGCTGCGGTGGATATCGAATACGAATTTCCGTTTGGTTTCAAAGAGGTAGAGGGCATTCACTCACGGACCGACTTTGACCTTAGCCAACACCAAAAATATTCGGGTAAGAAGCTGCAATATTTTGACCCCGAAATCAATCAGAATTACGTGCCTTACGTGATCGAAACGTCCATCGGCTTGGATCGATTATTTCTGACTGTGCTGTGCAATGCCTTTGAAGAGCAGGATTTAAGTACTGCCGATAAGCAGGATTCTCGTTCGGTATTGCACTTCCATCCAACCTTGGCACCAGTAAAAGCCGCCGTACTTCCACTGACCAAGAAGGATGGTCTGCCCGACAAGGCTCGGGAAATTCTCAACAGGCTCAAAATTGATTATAACGTACAGTATGATGAGAAAGATTCCATCGGCAAGCGCTATAGGCGACAAGATGCCATCGGTACCCCCTTCTGCATTACGGTCGATTATCAATCATTGGAAGACGACACCGTGACGCTCCGCCACCGTGATAGTATGGAGCAGGAGCGCGTGGCTACGGCCGATTTGGAGAAAATCGTTGGCGATCTTGTTGGTTGGAAAAACCTGCTGGGCGACCTATAAAGCCATCGGTCATTCATCCACCGGTAGATGTTATCCGGCCATTTACCATAACGTCTACCGGCTTACCGGAAGGGGAGTGAATACGATAATCTACCACTTTCCCGTCCTTCCACGTAATATCCACCGTATAATTGCCGCGTGCCTTCAACCCTTTCACTTCGCCCGTAGCCCACGCAGGCGGTAATGCCGGCAGAAGGTGGATAAATCCGGCATGACTCTGCAACAACATCTCAGCAATCCCCGCCGTACCACCGAAATTGCCATCAATCTGAAATGGAGGATGTGCGCAAAATAAGTTGGGATAGGTTCCGGCGCGAGCTCCGCTGTAATCCGTCTCCTCACCAAACGCTGGCCGTAGCAACTGCCGCAAGATCTCCAAGGCATGATCGCCATCCTGCAATCTCGCCCAAAACAAGATTTTCCAAGCCCGGCTCCATCCCGTTCCTTCGTCCCCCCTTACCAGTAAGGTCTTCCTTGCTGCCTCGGCCCACTCGGGCGTGGTCTGTGGAGAAAAAAAGGCCGCTGGATACAGGCCATAAAGGTGAGAGACGTGACGATGCTGCGGCTCAGGCTCGTTATATTCTTCCAGCCACTCCATGACACGGCCATCACGGCCTATCCGTACGGGCGGTGGCAGGTTGGATACATTATTACGTAGCGTATCCACAAACACGTCATCTACACCTAATACTTCCGCTGCGGCAATCACGTTGCCGTACAGTTCGCGTACAATTTGATTATCAATCGTCGGCCCCATAACCACACTTGCCCGATTGCCATTCGGCATGATAAAAGCATTTTCTGGCGAAACAGAAGGAGCTGTAACCAACCAGCCGTGCTGCGGCTCCCTGATGAGCGTGTGGTGATAAAAGCGAGCTGCATCCTTTAAAATCGGGAAAACATCGGCCAGATAGGCTGTATCCTTGGTAAAAAGATAGTGTTCCCAAAGGTGATTGCACAGCCAACCAGACGCGGTACTAGCCCCCCATGACGCCTGTTCGCCAGGAGCCGAATAACCCCATACGTTGGTCATCATATAGCATACCCACCCAGGCGCATCATAGTAAGCCTTAGCTGTGTTTGCTCCTTCTCGGGCAACGGCCTTAATCATATCAATAAAAGGCCCGTGCAATTCAGACAAATTACTCACCTCCACTGGCCAATGGTTCATCTGCGCGTTGATGTTAAGGTGGTAATCGCCATTCCAAGGCGTTTGCACCTGATGAGCCCACAACCCTTGAAGATTGGGCGGCAACAGGCCCGGACGGGTGCTGCTAATGCTTAAGTAACGCCCATATTGGAAATATAACGCAGCAAAGGCATTGTCACTTGCCGGATTTTCAAAAAAACGTTTTAGGCGCTCATCGGTAGGAATATCAGCGGCGACTCCACCAGCTAACGTTAAAGACACCCTATCAAACAACTGCCGAAATGCAGCGACGTGACTTTCCTTCAGCGTATTATAAGGTTGTACCATTGCTGTAGCCAAAAGAGCGGCCGACTGTGAGGCAAACGAATTGTCCCTGAAATCTGTTGCGGCCGAAAAATACAGTGTGGCTTCGTCAGCTCCAACCACCCGCAGCGCATTGCCTTCCCTGACCAATCTGCCTCCCTCATGTTTGATGCGTATACGGGCAAGATATTGCATGCCCTGCCGTCCGTAGCCATCATTCAACACTCCAGAAAGCCGCAATTCATTATCTATCACCGTGGTTGTGCCCCGTTCTTCCCGGGCCAAGGTTACCGAAAAGTCCAAGGCCTGCGGCTGATCTGCTGTAAGCCGGATGATCCCGACATCGCCTTCAAATGCGGTAAAGTACTCTCGCTGAAAACCGACGTCTGCCACTTGGTACATGGTAGCAGCAACAGCCGTCGTGATATCCAGTTGTCTGCGGTAGCCTTGGACTTCCCCTTTTCCATGGTGATATTGGATAAGCAGTTCGCCGAGCGTCTGAAAGCATCCAAATGGCACATTGGCCCCATTGCCATGGCCACTGCCAGCCCCCTCACACACAAAGTTCGCGTTTACCAGCTTTTCGGCTTCATCATTTCGACCTTGCAATAATAGTTTTTGAATATCACCCACACGCTTATGTGCTTCGTAATTGTTTGCATCCTGTGGGCTACCAGACCAGAGCGTGATTTCGTTCAACACTATCTTTTCAGCGCTCACGCCGCCATCGGGCATCATACCCAAACGGCCATTACCCAATGGCAGGCTTTCCTCCCAACGGCAAGCAGGTTTGTCGTACCACAGCTGCAACGGTTTTTCTTCTGCTGATAATACCGTGAAGGTGATAATACCGGCTAAAGCCAATCCGCATTTTTTCATATCAACAAGCGACTAATGGTTGTATACTTCAAACTCCGCAATTGACACCGCGGAGCGGTTGTTGATTGCGTTAGCTACGGCTTCTACCGTAAGCCGAAAATAGCGGGCCCGCACTGGTTTGCCGAAATTTACATATTGCAAAATCGGATTGGCTACAATATTGGAAAATTCACCTTTTGAAGCGACTTCCCAATTGGTGCTATCTGTACTGGCTTCAAACACGTAGCGGTTTATCAGCCCCTCCTTATTTCCATCCTGTCGGGGGAGATAACCGATACCTGCAATGGTTTCTTGCCTACCCATATCTACGCTAATGGACTTAGGCAAGTCTACCTCGCTGGTCAGCCAAAACGTCTCCGGCTTACCGTCCACCGCCAGCAGCGGATCGCCTCCATGTAGCCCGCCCGCTACCATATTCCATCGCGAAGGGTCGATACGCTTATGCGCCGCCTCCTGCATGGCGAAGGTGACGTCCGCTTCCCTGAATAAACCAAAATCACTCAATGCCACGGCCACAGGTGCAAATAAGCGTAACCGCAGCCTCTCTGTGGTGATAAGCTCATCCAAATGAATAAGCCTGTTGGAGCCAACACTTGTTGCCATAGCCAACGGCCGCCAATTTCCATCTTGCCAGACATCCACCCACACACTATCCAAACGCTGTCCCAACTTGATATTTTCGCGTAGGCGAATGATATCAAAGGACGCTTCAGCTTCCAACTCGATGATAAGTTCGGGCTGGGTGACTTCATCGTCTGTAGCCCAGTAGCTATAACGGTCGTCATCCAACAGGTTGGCCGGCCCGAAATGTCCCTCCTGCCCCTTCCGTATATTGGACGCCTTTAATGATGCGTCCGAAGCCAGGTTTTCAGCGAAGGTTTTTGCCAGTTTTTCACCAAACCCCTTTAAAGAAGCAACATCGTTGGCATGCAACAACCCTTCGGTGTTAGGAGCCAGCCCGAGGTTGAAGGCTGCCCCACGGCCTACGCTTTTAAGGTAAAGGTCAAAAAGCTGATCCGGAGTCTTTACTTGGTGGTCCTGTTCAGGATGGTAAAACCATCCGGGGCGGTGCGGCACGTCACATTCCGCAGGAATCCAATACTTGCCATCGCGCTGCCCGCTTCCCAAGAATTGCTCATCGATATGGCCGGGAGCAGGTTTACTCCCATCAGGAGCTATGGGTGTAAAGGTGGCCCACGACGTTTCAGCTGCAATGCCTTTCTCATTGCCCACCCATCGCACGTCCGGCCCGATATCACTAAAAATCACCGCCGTAGGCTGTAGCTCACGTGTGATGGGCCAAGTTTTTTCTTCCCATTCATAGTAGGTCGACCGGTCAATTCGGCGCGTTTCATTAGCACCGCCGTAGTAGCCATCACCGCCGTTAGCACCGTCGTGCCAACTGATAAACAATGGTCCATAGTTGCTGTACAATTCACGCAATTGCTCACGATAAGCATCGGCATACTCGGCATCGCCATATTGGGGATGGTTGCGATCCCACGCCGATACATATACGCCAAACTGGAGATCTTGCTTGCGCGCCGCGTTCTCGAATGCTTTGACCATATCTCCGCGGCCGTCACGCCAAGGGCTATTAGCAATATTATAGTTAGTGGTTTTCGTAGGCCATAGGCAAAAACCGTCATGATGTTTGGCCACTGAAATCAATCCCTTAAATCCGCCGGCCTTTGCGGCCGCAGCGATTTGATTGGCATCGAAATCCCGCGGATTGAACAAGCTTGCCGGTGCATCACCGAAACCCCACTCTTTGTTTTGAAACGTAGTAGGAGTGAAATGGATAAGACAATACATTTCCATTTCATGCCAGTTTAGTTGGGCTTCCGTAGGTATGGGGCCGTAGGGCGTAGGTTCGTCTTTCATGCTGACAGCGGGCTGATCACATCCAACCAAGCCGATACTCAGTGCCACGCATAGTACCGTAAGCATTATAAAGTTGCGAGACATCATGCTAATAGTGGTTTGTTGTTTAAGGAGTAAAGATAACGCTTTCCCCCGTAGTTCGCCGACCTTACAAAAATAATTTAATACAGCCCAACTAACCAGTTTAAATGCGCGGCGATTGATTTATAACACAAATAACCTATTATAAATTTTAGTTATAACCTATCGTTATAAGTGATTTAAATTATTGGTTGTTTCCATGTACATTTGGTAGCATCATCAATGAATTAAACACTATAAATCATAACATCATGGACAACAACCCCAACAACTCAGGCAAATGCCCGTTTTCAGGAGCGTCCCTTCAAGCAACACCTCAAAAGCATAACGTAGGCGGCGAAGGAACGAAAAACCGCGACTGGTGGCCAAACCAACTCAAATTAAATATCCTGCGCCAGCACTCCACGCTATCCAATCCGCTGGACAAAGACTTTATTTACGCCGAAGCCTTCAAGAGCCTCGACCTGCATGCTGTAAAACAGGATCTACATAGCCTGATGACAGACTCACAAGACTGGTGGCCTGCGGATTTTGGCCACTATGGCCCCCTATTCATCCGTATGGCTTGGCATAGTGCCGGTACCTATCGAACAGGCGACGGTCGCGGAGGAGCTGGCCGTGGCCAGCAGCGATTTGCGCCGCTTAATAGCTGGCCCGATAATGTTAGCCTTGATAAGGCGCGCAGACTACTGTGGCCAATCAAACAGAAGTATGGACAACAGATCTCTTGGGCCGATCTGCTAATTCTCGCAGGTAATGTGGCCCTTGAATCAATGGGCTTTAAGACCTTTGGCTTTGCTGGCGGCCGCGAGGATACCTGGGAACCTGACGAGGACGTTTACTGGGGTTCGGAGACCACATGGCTAGGCGGAGACAAACGCTACGCCCATGGTTCCGAAGGTGTTGAGAAAGAAGGAGGTGTGCTTGTTTCGGACGATTCGGCGGACGGCGATATACATTCGCGAAACCTGGAAAACCCGCTAGCGGCCGTACAAATGGGACTTATTTATGTCAATCCGGAAGGTCCTGATGGCAATCCGGACCCAATTGCCGCCGCCCATGACATCCGCGAAACCTTCAAACGCATGGCTATGAATGACGAAGAAACAGTCGCCCTGATTGCGGGCGGCCACTCCTTCGGAAAGACCCATGGGGCCGGTGATGCAGCGCTGGTAGGCCCCGATCCGGAAGCAGCCGACATCGAGGAGCAAGGTCTCGGCTGGAAAAATGCCTATGGCACGGGCGCAGGTGCTGACACCATTACCAGCGGCTTGGAAGTAACATGGACAACTACGCCGACAAAGTGGAGCAACAACTTCTTTTGGAACCTGTTTGGTTACGAATGGGAGCTGACGAAGAGCCCAGCCGGTGCACACCAGTGGGTGGCTAAGGGCGCTAATGCGATTATTCCTGATGCCCACGACCCATTGAAAAAACGTTTGCCGACGATGCTTACCACGGATCTCGCATTGAGGTTTGACCCAGTCTACGAAAAAATTTCACGGCATTTCCTTGAAAATCCGGATGCATTCGCTGACGCCTTTGCCCGCGCATGGTTTAAGTTGACACACCGCGACATGGGACCGCGTGCACGTTATCTCGGACCCGAAGTACCGGAGGAAGAGCTGATTTGGCAAGACCCGATTCCAGCAGTAAACCATGAATTGATTGATGACAAAGACATCGCCACTCTGAAAGCCAACATCTTGGAATCGGGATTACCAATATCCCAACTGGTAGCCACGGCATGGGCATCGGCCTCTACGTTCCGTGGTTCCGACAAGCGCGGCGGCGCCAACGGCGCTCGCATTCGCCTTGAACCCCAAAAGAACTGGACGGTCAACAATCCTGCCCAATTAGCGGAGGTTTTGAGTGCACTTGAGAGCATCCAGACAGCCTTCAACAGCAGACAATCAAACGGCAAAAGGGTTTCTATTGCAGACCTTATTGTACTGGCCGGCTGTGCCGGTGTAGAAAAAGCGGCGAAAGATGCGGGGTATGATATCATCGTCCCGTTCACCCCGGGTCGCATGGATGCCTCACAAGATCAAACGGACGTGGAGTCATTCGCCGTGTTGGAGCCTGCCGCTGATGGTTTTCGTAATTACTTAAAAACCAGATACACCGTATCTACTGAGCAGCTACTAATCGATAAGGCACAGTTGTTAACACTGACCGCTCCCGAAATGACGGTGCTGGTAGGAGGGATGCGCGTGCTGAACACCAACTTTGATGGCTCTCAACACGGTGTGTTCACTCACCGTCCAGAAGCACTCACTAACGATTTCTTCGTAAATCTTCTTGATATGAACACGGTCTGGAAAGCGACTTCCGAGTCGAAAGAAGTATTCGAGGGCCACGATCGTTCAACCGGAGAATTAAAATGGACCGCAACCCGGGCAGATCTGATCTTTGGTTCCAACTCTGAGCTAAGAGCACTGGCAGAGGTCTACGGAAGCGCGGACGCCAACGAGAAATTTGTCACGGATTTTGTGGCAGCATGGAACAAGGTCATGAACCTTGACCGCTTTGATTTGTGATTGCATTGGCAATTCTAACGCGCTACAACACAGTTGTTAAAAAAAAGAGGCCGTCCAAAATGGTCTCTTTTTTTGTATATTAAGCCCCGTAAACTTTCAATCCGATACTAAAATGATACAGTTACAACTAAGTTATGCGGGCCTGTTGATGACAGCGCTCACCGTTATGCTACTCCCTCAATTATCCATCGCACAAGACCATGTGTTTGGCAGTTGGACCGCTTGGTTCAACAATGTCCGATTTAACGACAAATGGGGAATGAACAATGACATCCAGTTCCGCGGAGGGCGAGACTGGACAACCAACTCCCTCTTACTGATTAGGCCTGGTGTCAACTACTACGTCAACAACCGGCAAACGGCCTCGCTGGGTTACGCCACTACATTCGTCACGAATGAATTGCCGGCAAATGGCCGCCGGATTACAGAGCACCGCATATGGCAGCAGTACATTATAAACGGCAAAGTACTGGGTATCCCTATACAACACCGATTCAGGTTTGAACAACGTTTCCTGCGGCGTCCGGATGAAACCGCTTTTGCCCAACGTGCAAGGTATTTCTTTCGGAGCGTCGTCCCCGTAAACCAGCCCCTGCAGGAACCATTCCATCGCGGGTTATTCATATCTCTTCAAAACGAACTCTTTTTTAATATCCACAATAACAAAGCGGTCAACAACAGGCTATTCGACCAAAACCGCGCTTATACATCGCTCGGCTTTCGATTTTCCGAAAAATATGACTTAGAGACGGGTTATATGAATCAATTTTTACTGAGGGATTCAACACCGGATACCATGACCCATATCTTTCAAGTTGCGCTATACACGCGATTATAACAATAATAACACTGTAAATCAACTAATTAAAAATATACAAGCAAAAACAATTATTAATATCTACCAAATTAATAGATATTATGTATATTTGTACCATGCAAAGAATCAATCACTATCAGAGCCACTTCGGCCATACCCAGAAGATGTGTACCATGGCGGTGTGTTTTAGACACAGTTGAAGGGCTCTCTGACGATTGTAAACATACACAAGCCTCTTCGACAAACACATCGAAGAGGCTTTTTGATAACATTTAAAATAAAGAAGATGGCAACAGAAGCATCAGTAGCGAAACAGTATGTCGATCCGAAAATTACGATAGTAGGAGCTGGGCCTGGCGATCCGGATCTTATCAGCATAAAGGGTATTAAGGCTCTCAAGCACGCAAATGTCATCCTATATGACGCATTAGTAGACGAGCGGTTATTGGATTACGCACCCCAAGAGACCATCAAGGTCTATGTGGGTAACCCTTCGGGCGATGAAAACTTTTCACAGGATGTCGTCAACCAACTGATGGTAGACTATGCACTGAATTTTGGGCATGTCGTTCGACTTAAAGGCGGGGACTTGTTCGTGTTTGGTCGCGGCTACGAGGAACTGGATTATGCCGCATCATACAGCATTGAAACGGCTATCGTTCCTGGCATTTCCAGCGCCATATCTGTACCTGGATTACAAGGCATTCCGGTCACGCATCGCGGATTGAGCGAAAGTCTATGGATACTTTCCGGCACGGATAGCGAAGGCAACCTATCGCCTGAATTGCAGGATGCTGTCCGGAGTAGCGCTACGGTTGTTGTATTGCTTGGCTTCGAAAGGCTGCCCCAAATTGTGGCCTATTACCAAAAAGCCGGCAAAGGGAGGTTGCCCGCAGCGGTCATTCAAAACGGATCGATGAGCAATGAAAAAACGGCCATCGGATTAGTCAATACGATTGTGGAAGTAGCCGAGGAACAGGGCATCGATAATACGGGGCCGGTACTATTAATCTTCGGGGCTACCGTAGCGCTACACCACGGCTTCCAGCACATCAACCAATTTTTCGCGCTACAAGAATACCATGATCAACAGTAATCATTCAAATTTTCTCACTCTTCATATTAGTTTACAATTGGGTTAGTAAGCAAGGAGCGCCTGCCCAACAGGCGCCCTTACTTTTCATCAGAAACGTCTTCCAGTTAGCCAAACAACCACCAAGCAACGACCAACGTGACCAGCACATTGAACGATTGCGCTATTAGAAATGCCCAAAATGGTTTAGCGTTATTCCCAGCCAATAGATCTTTAACGTTGGTTTCCAATCCGATGCTGGTAAATGCCAATGCAAACCATAATCCCTGAATATTTTTTATCCCTGCCTTGACACCGTTTACCGTCGCGGGCTCAAATACAAACGAAAACAACAGCGATGCGGCCAGAAAGCCAAGGACAAATTTGGGAAAACGTTCCCAAATGACACTGAGCCCCGGTTTCTCCACGTGCTCGCCCTTTGGTGTTCCCCGATAGGTCCAGTATATCGAAATGGCCAACGCAGCAACACCGAGCAGCACATTCTGCGAAAATTTCACAATAGTGCTGATTTCCAGCGCCCGCTCTCCAACCAAGCTGCCAGAAGCGACTACAGCACCGGTGGTGTCGATGCTTCCACCCAACCACGCCCCTGTCATCTCCGCTGAAAAACCAAAGAACCGGGCAAGGTAGGGCATCCCTATCATCATCGGTATCGCCGTAATCAATACCATAGACACAACATAAGACAGCTTCTTCGAGTCCCCTTTGATGGCTCCCGAAGTCGCAATGGCTGCCGAAACGCCACATATCGATACTGCACTGGATATCATCATTGTAAGTTCTTCATCCACTTTCAATTTGCGGCATAGCCAAAAAGCAAAGTACCAAACCGATAAAACCACAATAAGCGATTGCACCAGTCCTAAAGAACCCGCTTTCAGGATGTCAGAGAAAATGACACTGGTTCCCAGCAGTACCAATCCGATTTTTACCAACAGCTCGGCATTAAGTGAGTCCTTGAACCATTGTGGCAATTTAAACAGATTTCCAATAATCAATCCAATCACTAAGCTGAAGATCACCGCCTCTAAGCCCAAATCACTTAAAACCGCATTACCCGCCAGCAAAAGAGCGAGGATGGTGAGGGCAAATACGATGGGAAAGCCTAATAACTGGTGTTTGACAGATTTACCGGTAATAATGGCTCCTACAACGACAATCATATAAGCAAAAACAAATTGGTACAAAACGCTCATGCCGTTGGTAGCGGTATACAAAGATTGCAGTGCCCCGAAATTATTCCATTTATAATCCGGAATAGGAATGTGCATTCCCAATGTTGCTAAAAAAATGATGGTAAACCCTAAAACAACGACAGCCCAATCTTCTGTGAGGCGTAGCTTAGCTGATGACATGCTTCTTTCTTAAATGGTTATCATATTGGCGATGATGAGACCGCGTCTAATTTTGCGGAGGAGGCTCGTCACTCACGCACCTGAAACCGAGGTTATTGCTTCCACTACTTACTTCGCCCTTCCCCCGGCTGCCGGCAATATACCGTTCGCAATACTGTTCGTTGCAAAGGAAAGAGCCACCCCGCTGTACACGTTTCACCACACCAGGCTCTATGGGGTCGTAGCTATCTACAGGACCTTTGGGATTTACCGTGGGACTACGCTCATAATAGTCCGGCCGATAATAGTCAGAACACCATTCCCAAACGTTGCCGTCCATATCGTACAG
This sequence comes from Parapedobacter sp. ISTM3, assembly GCF_016533505.1. Classification (NCBI taxonomy): domain Bacteria; kingdom Pseudomonadati; phylum Bacteroidota; class Sphingobacteriia; order Sphingobacteriales; family Sphingobacteriaceae; genus Parapedobacter; species Parapedobacter sp. ISTM3. The sequence continues at coordinate 63,268 of NZ_JAENGN010000022.1, forward strand.
GCCAAAGGCATTCGGTTCAAATGATTTCACAGGTGCTACGCCTTCATAGCCATCCTCGGCTGCATCCCGTACAGGAAAATCCCCCTGATATACATTGGCTAGCCATTTCCCACCGGGCTTCAATTCATCGCCCCAATAGTACACGGTATTGGGCTTTCCTCCGCGTGCGGCGTATTCCCATTCGGCTTCTGTAGGGAGCCGCTTGCCCGCCCATACGGCAAAAGCTTCGGCGTCTTCATAAGCAATGTGAACGACCGGCTCGTTTTCACGTCCCTTAATGCTGCTTCCCGGCCCTTCGGGTTGCCGCCAACTAGCACCTACTACGTACTTCCACCATTGAAGGTGGCTGCGCAAGTCCACCGGCCGGGCAGGCGGTGTAAATACAGCAGACCCTGGCTGCAAGACATCAAGTGGCACGTCAGGAAAATCCTTTGGGTTCAATGGCCGTTCGGCTACTGTCTGATAACCCGTGGCCGCCACAAACCGCGCAAACTGCGCATTGGTCACCTCATGTTCGTCCATCCAAAAGCCGTCAACTGTCACCTCATGTACCGGACTGGCATCCGCAAACTTTGCTGATCCCATGCGGAATTTCCCCCCTTGAATGTACACCATTCGAGCATCATCGCCACCGGGAAGGTGAGGCCTCGCTTTGGATTCCGCAATTGCAGCCGCACGGGATGGAACGCCATGCGATACACAAGTCGCAACACTATCTGCATGCAATAGTTGTTCACCCTCCCGTGCGTTTTGGCCTGTCTGCCTATAGCAAGCAAGCGCAAACAGCGGTAAAATCAAAAACAAACCAATTCGCTCGGAGCTACTCATCATCTTGTTTCCTTACTATATACTTCGTAATCTGCTACCATCGCATTTCACCAATCAATTTTCCTCAAGGTCGCATTCGCCACCGCGGCCGTTCATTGCAAGACATAGCTATTGTCCTTCATACAACCAAACCAAATACATCTTTCAAGGCCTGCCTGGCAGCATGGTGGCCACACATTCCGTGCACGCCACCGCCTGGCGGTGTGGAAGAAGAGCATATATAGAGCCCTTTGGTTGACGTACGGTACGGCGAATACCGGAGTGCCGGACGTGTAAACAACTGTCCCAAATCAATAGCCCCCCCGTTTATATCGCCGCCGATATAATTTGGGTTATACGTTTCCAGCTCCACACTATTGAACGTATGTCTCGCCAATATACGGTCGCGGAAACCCGGTGCAAACCGCTCTATCTGCCGTTCAATTGTTTCCGTCATATTCACGGTAGAACCATTGGGCACATGGCAATATGCCCATGCCGTATGTTTGCCGTCCGGAGCACGGGTATGATCAAACATACTTTGCTGCGCAAGCAATACAAAAGGCTTGTCTGGATGCTTGCCCCGCCAAACCGCCTGTTCGCCGTAGGCAATTTCATCAAACGTTCCGCCCAAGTGCACTGTACCGGACTCCCTACATTCCGCCGCTGTAAACGGTATGGGGCCATCAAGCGCCCAGTCTACTTTAAATACCCCCACGCCGTACCGGTAGCGATTGAGCTGCCACCTGTAAAGCGACGAAAACCGATGCCCGGCAATAGCTAGCAGCTGCTTCGGTGTCACATCAAATAAGATTGCCTTTGCCGATGGCAGCTGAGACAAAGAAGTCACGTAAAAATTCGTTTCAATTTGCCCTCCTAAAGACCGGAAATAAGATGCCAACGCTTCTGCAATGCGTTGGGAGCCGCCTTTAGCAATCGGCCAACCGGTCAGGTGCCCATTGACGGTAAGCACCACACCGATAGCTGATGTTGTCAGGCGCGACAATGGCTGGAGCGAATGTGCAGCCATACCCGCCCACAACCCCTTGGCTGCCGCCGTGTGGAATATGCGAGCGATATAACGCGCTGATGGCATCGCCTTTACTCCAAACCGGGCCAACCCTATCGCATCCCCGGGCGCTCGCAGCGGCCCCAAAACGTCATTTACAATAGTTGGCCATAGCCGCAAAAGCGGTTCGAAAAACCGACGATATTGCGCCCCATCACGGCCCAGTAGATTAGCGGTTTCGTCCAATGATGTTTTTAGCACCGCCGCCGTTCCGTCATCAAAGGGATGGCCGGCAAGTACAGGTGGGTGTATATATTCCAGGCCGTGTGCCTCGAGCGGGAGGGCATTGAAAAAAGGCGACGCGGCAGCCATCGGGTGTACGGCAGAACAGACATCATGATAATAGCCCGGCAACGTCAATTCGGACGTACGGAGACCTCCACCCAGCGTCGCCGCACCTTCAACCAATAGTACCGACAGCCCACTCTTCTGCAGTGTGATAGCCGCCGCAAGCCCATTAGGCCCTGAACCTATTACAATTGCATCATAATCTGCGCTATGTCTCAATCCATTCAACCTTTTTCCGTCAAACTCAATTTATCACGAAACTAACCTTATCCACACCCGAATTACCTGTCTTTCCGTCAAAGGCGTATACCAAAAGCTCAAAACTCCCTTTGTCTTCCAATGGTAACGCTCCTTCAAAGACATTGTCATCATCCGTTATTTCAAGCGGAAACTCCGAAAGAATCTGTCCATCCCGCCGCAAAACACCCCATACTTCGATATCTTCTGCATCCCATATTCCTCCTTTATTGATGACACATCCACACATCATTACCAAGTGCACCCTGGCTCTCAAACTTCCATGAGTCAGTGACTTCGCCGCGATTACTTCGTGTGTCGACGGATATTTTATATCCAAAATATACCCTGGGATATCCAGTATGATCCCATCGCCGAGAATATCCTTTCCAGGAATAACCCATAACTGGGTAGTCGCTTTTACGGATGCTGCTTTTCTGTTAAACGGGGCGATGACCTCGACGTCAACGAAAACAGGTTCACGGATGTCCAGTTGAGCTTCGAATTTAGCAGTATTGTCATCCGCAAGCCGGGTTTTTCTGGCAATAGGTGTGTTCATAATGACCTCCGTATCACCGGAGGTCCCGGTTGTGTATCCTTGGGCTAAGATTTCACCAGTAGTGTTGTTTCTAACGATCACATAAGCACCACCAATGCCCGTACCAATAAACTTCGCATCTTTGGCTTTGGCCCGGACAATCATCTTGGTCGTCTGCGAAAAGGAAAGCTGCGCTGTAAAAGACAGGATTACCAAAATTATTGCTTTAAATACGCTCATCCGTGTTTTCTTTATGTTCGTCGTCCGCCGACACACAAATATAAGAATTGCGCCCATTTCAAGACGACGATTCTGCGAAATCACCTAATGCATTTTCTATAAGCTGTGAAGATAAGCGAAGTTGAGGTGTGAAGCGAAGGAAAAAAACGAAACCATTGT
>NZ_JAENGN010000023.1:0-46439 GCF_016533505.1 Parapedobacter sp. ISTM3
GTACACGAAGCTGCCGTCCGGGAGCGAGATGCCCGTGACTGTCTGGTTATACTGTATATCCAACACATTAGATGTACCGTTTCCATTACCGGCGACATTGACAGCCGCACCAGCCGGAACCGACACCCGCACCGTGCCCCCCGCTGACGGTGTCGCCAAAACGGTATACGTGATATAGTCTGTTGTCTGCAAACCGCTGAGGGTAGCGTTCACCGCTGTAAGGTCGTCGAGCGTAAATCCGGTCACCGCCTCGCTGAAAGCAACCGAAATAGTGAACGGCCCATCTACCGGCGATACGGCCGTCGTGGTGAGTACGACACCAGGATGCGTCGTATTGACCAGCACCCCGCCTGTATTGCCCACGTTAATCAGTTCCATTGCCGCATCGTTGCCTGCCACATCCCGTACCGTGCCGCCGTCCGGCACGATGGAACCACCCACGGCGATGCCATCCATATCCTGATCGCCCGCCCGGACCATGTAGCTGAATTGCAGGGCATCGCTGCCCGAGCCACCGGCATAAGTTGCCCGCACGGTGGCCATGCCCACAGTAAGTTCCATATACGGTGTGCCCGCATTTTCATCAACCGTTACGGTTTTGCTGAAATTCACTATGAAGTCCAGTACATCCCCCTCGCGGTAATAACCGTTGGCCGGCACATCCGTCGAAGTGACCACAGGAGCGATATTGTCTACCACGGTCACGGTTGCATCAGCACGCGCCACGTTGCCGTTCACATCAGTGACCGTCAACGTCACGGTGTTATTGCCCAAATGGCTACGATCGAAGTCGGCCCGGTCAAGCGTGACGGTTGCAATGCCGCACGCATCCGAGCTGCCATTGTCGATATCTGCCGCGGCGATGCTTACCGCTCCGGACGCATTGAGGTAAACGATGATGTCCCGGGTACGCACCACCGGCACCGTGCTGTCCACCACGGTCACGATCGCATCGGCGCTCGCCACGTTGCCGTTCACATCGGTAGCCGTCAGCGTCACGGTATTATCGCCCAACTGGCCACAGTCGAAGTCTGTCTGGCTAAGCGCGAGGCTGGCAATACCGAAGCCATCCGTACTGTTGTTGTCTATTTGCTGCGGAAGGATACTTACCATGCCGTCGTTATCCAGGTAAACGGTGATATGTTGTGTAATGACCGTCGGGCCTTTGGTATCGATGGCGTAGCGGTCAGAATCCGACGTTCCTGCCCCCGCATTTCCGGCCAAGTCCTGGTAGCCTGTATTGTCCACGGTGATGACATTGTCCACAACTTCCACCCCCGCCGATGGCGTAAAGGCAGCCGCCCAGGTAATCCCCCCGTCAGCCGATCCTATCGGTGTCAACGTTCCATTCGGCGTGGTGATGTCCGCATTGGCCAACCCGATCACCGGCTCACTGAACGTCAACGTTACCAACATGCTATCGCCGTCCCTCAGCAAGGTTTGAGATAACGCTATCGCTACCGTCGGGGCCGTGTTATCGTAGCTCACATCCAGTATATTCGAAGCCGTGTTGAGGTTGCTTCCGATATTGACGGCTACATTTTCCGGCACCTGGACACTCACCACTCCGTCCGCCGCCGGGCTCACCAGTGCTGTCCAAGTGATGTTGTCCGAGGTCTGCAGGTTAGCCACCGTTGCATTGGTAGCGTTGATATCCGCTGCAGTGAATCCGGTGACCGCTTCACTGAACACCGTTGATACGGTAAACGGTGCATTCACCGGCGATGAGACCGGCGTACTAAGCGTCACACTGGGCCGCACCGCATAGACCAGCACACCCGTGGTGGTGCCGACGTTGTTGAGCGCAGGCAGTGCATCGTTGCCCGCCGCATCCCGGGCCGTCGCGCCATTCAGCACAAGGCTGCCACTCACGGCAATGCCGTCGAGGTCTACCTCGCCCGCCTGCACCACATAGCGGAATACCAGCGCGTTGCTGCCCGAGCCACTCACATAGCCCGCCTGTACGACAGCCGTGCCGATGGTCACTTCGAGGTGAAGCCTGCCGCCCGTTGCGTCCACCGTGACGTTTTCGCTGAAATGCACCGTAAAATCCAGCGCATCGCCCGCCACATGATATCCGTCAGCCGGCACCGCTACCGACGTAACTTCCGGAGCCACGCCATCGATCACGATTGCATGCTGTCCGGCGATCGAGTTGGCGCCACCCGTAGCGGGCAGGGTCAGTACGGCATCCAGGCCGGCAGCATTCTGTATGGTGCCGCCGTTAAGTGCCAGGGCGGCAGTGGATGCATAGTCGAGGTCGGCGCTCGCATCCCCAGCCTGCACCGTGTAGGCAAACGTCAACGTATTCGAGCCCGAGCCCGATACATACACCGCCTCCCGGTCCGTACTGCCCGTCTCCAGCAGCAGACCAGGCTTTCCGCCCGATTCATCCACCATCACGACTTGGTCGAACGCCACCGTTAAGGAAACCACATCACCAACCTTATACATCCCATCCGGGCTACTAGCTCCCACGGCATTCACTATCGGGCTGATGGGATTCACCGTGATGCTGATTGTATCATTCGCTTCCTGCGGTCCACCCGCCCCCGTAAGGCCGAGATCGTTCGAGCTGATTTGCAAGCTCGCCGGGCCGTTGTAGCCTGCTGTAGGCACAAATGCCAACCCGTTCAGCGCGGCATTGATAGCGGCGATGGTCCCCGTAAAGGTCATTGTGCCATCAGCGGCTCCGTCACCGACCGTAAATAACAATCCTGTGGTACTTCCCAGCGTCAGCAGCCCATTCGTGGCTGTCAGCGTCACCTGTATGGTGCCTCCCCCTGCATCCACATCCGAAACGGAAATCACATTGCCATTGCCTGTGCTGAATACCAATATGCCGTTCTGGTCGACCGACTGTGCAGCCGGAACCGCATTTACGGGGGCATCGTTCACCGCCGTTACCTCCAGCGTTACCGTGGTGGTATCCTCATGAGCCCCACCCGAGCCTGTATTTCCGTTGTCGTTGATCGTCACGGTCAAGGTCACATCCGCTGTCGCATTCGAGGCCGTGGTATAGGTGACTCCACTTGCAGCAATGAACGCATTAATGTCTGCAATCGTGCCCGTCAACGTCAGGGCACTGGCCGTCCCGCCAACGGTAACACCACCTCCGCTGGTCGCCGCCAGCGAACCGCTCGGCACCGAAAAGGTAGCGGTCACCAGGCCCGTCCCGGCGTCCACATCGGCAAAGCTGATGCCGCTAAGGGGGCTGGCCTCGTCCTCCGTGACGGTAATCGAGGCCGGCACCGTCACCACCGGCGCATTATTCACCGCCACCACAGCGACGGACTTCGTTGCCGGTGCGCTGTCATCGGTTCCATCGCTTATCACAAAACTGATCGTACGCGTAGCAACATTCGGATCCTCTGAAGTATTGCTATAGGTGACTGCCCCAAGGGCGGCCTCCCACTCGGCCAATGTTGCCGTGGCACCGGCTGATGCGAGCGTCAGTGTGCCTGTAGCCGCATTGTAGCTGCCGGTGATATTGCCCATGTTAACACCGTCGTTGGTAAAGCCAAGCACATCTTCAACGATTTGGAAGTTGCCGGTAATCGCCACGGTGGCCGAAGCAAGGGTCGTATTGTCCGGATCGCTTACCGTTAAGCCATTGTCGATCACCACCGGTACCGGGCCACCGCTAACGGATTCCGTAAAGGTGGTTGTCCCGCCGGAGGTGGTGATTTCCGGCGGATAGTTAAGGAAAACACCGTCAATAATCGTGAGGAAAAAATCATCAGCGCTTATCTTCACTTCATCCACCAAGACGCCCCCAAAATCCAAAACCGCTTTATCGCCGGTCGGAACCGTCCGCAAACTCCCCGCAACCGCGTTTCCGTCTTTAAACCCCTGCACCGTCACCGGCTCTGCGGTATTGTCTATATACAATGCCACAAACAGAAAATCTGCGCCATCTCTACGGGTGATGGTGACCACCTCCCTGGTCGCAAGATTGTCACTCGCCGAATTAAAATTGATCGAAGGAGAATTTTCGTAGCCCCCCACATGATCCCAAGCGATATCTCCGCCATCACCTTCGCTGGTAAACACCACATCGAATAATACACCTTGATGGGTGACCTCAAAACTGGTCTGCGGCGTAGCACCGATAGGGTTGGTATCGAAGGTTTCACGAAAGACTACCTGTGCCGATACCTGCGATAACCCAGCCCATAGCAACGCTACGAATACGATACCTTTCGGGAAGGCGGAGTAAAAATTTTTCATAAATGATCCAATAAAGTGAATACCGTGACCGTTGACGAGGAGCATTTAAGGCCTGGAGGGAGCATACCCTTCAACACAAATAATAAAGTTAATTACTGCATACGGCTGCACGTTGTCTATTGGATGGCCAGCTCCCGTGTTCCCGGAGTTTCCGCCACCACTATTCAGCGTCACGTCAGGAGTACCACTATTATAAGCGCGCACTGCACGGCCGGTGACAGTAGGTGCGGCGAGGGTATTGGCGCCATTGGTTCCGGCGACTTGCTCTGTCGCCGGCGAGCTGCTGACTTGTATACCGGGGAGGGAATGACTGTGGGCTGGAAGATTGTTCAACGTCAATGAAACAATTTCCTGCCCACCCCGTTCTCCGAGGACACGATGGCTTAAGCCAGCCCCTTGTCCAGCCCCCATGGGCACCCTTCCGCTCAAATTCGGCAGCGCAAAAGTAGTACGCCCATCCCCACCATAGGTGGTGCCTAAAATTGAATATAATACACTATAAGAGCTAATTGGTAACAAGCTCCCATCACAAAACATCCAGCCTCGAGGCGCAAAGGTTCCGGCAAACATCCGTATTTCACCGATAAACCCGTCCTGCGCCCGGACATCGGGAACCGTGGCTGCACAAAAAACTGCTACAAACAGTGATGATAACACCATTTTTCTTACTAAAAGTCTCATAGTCATATTATCTTAAAACAAGTCTATACTTTAGGTTCATTATTTTATACACCGAATTTATACACCAAACGCTATATGCGGGGTCTTTATACGCTCGAATTACCCAAGAACACACCGAAGGGAAACACACACGAAAAAGGAAATACACTTGCGGTTACAATCGGAAATAGGCGACATTACGCATTAGGCAGATTTTAGTGTTACTAAGCAGATTTTTTAATTATTAGCTGGCGCAAACATAGCACTTTGGCACAAAAAAACACCTATACTTTGGTATAGGTTTGAAGAAAAATCGATGTATTCGATGAAAATATTAATTTTGCCATGTACATCATCCTATCATATGACTCGGCACCTTTACTTGCTTATTACCGGCATTGTTCTTTGCATTGTTTCCATTCCATGTGGTGCGCAAGTCCACGCTCCCGGATCGGCCACTCCTTCCCCTGACCGGCTGGAATTTGTGCCCATGGATAATCACCCGGAGCTGTTCATTGCCCAAGACAGCCTGGGAAGTACCTGGATCCGGGGTACCGTACCGGCCAGCTTACGTGGAGTACCCGCCGTTTTCCGGATTCCGTCGGCACGCATCCACGACTATCGTCTTTATTTGCTCCAGGGTGGCCAGCTTACGCGCATCCCGCGAGATACCGGTAGTCCGTCCAGCCCTTTCCGCGCCCGTTTTCCGCAATACGAATTCATTTCGCACGATTCCGTTTTTTACCTTGAGGTCAAAGACCATACGCCCCAGCTGCTGGAGGTCGAGTTTTCGGAGCGCAGCCGGTTTGCCGTCGCCGAATCGTTCAATTTACTTGGTATCGGGCTGTACTATGGCCTGGCACTCATGTCGCTCATTTTCAACCTTGTTTTTTACTTGGTTTTCAGAGACATGCGGTTCATCACCTATTGCTTGTTGTTGCTGACCACCTTTGTTTCCTTCTTCTACGAAGATGGCATGTTTTACTATTTTTCCAATGGACGGTGGACCATGGACTACCTGATTGTGCTCAACAGCGCCGTTACCTCTATTGTATCCGTGCCCTTCACCTTTTATTTTCTTGACCTACAGGCTACCTTCCGACGGCTCAAGGGGCGATTTTTCGCTTGGGCAGCCATGCTGTTGCTCAGTGTGCTGGTGTATACCCTTACCGGCAGCCTTGCCATATGTATCTTTGTATACACGCTTTGCTTCCTTGCTCCGGCCATTTGCCTTTACCTCGCGGCCAGGCGGTTCCAAAAAGATGTATACGCCCGGTTTCTGCTGCTTTCTTTCGGCATGGTCGTGCTTACCGGGCTACTGTATGTGCTGCACACCCGCGTCGATGCAACGGCGTTCAGGGGCTTTGGGGTACATACATTCCGGGTGGTGAGCGCGTTGGAAATTATCGCCATCAGTTTTGCCATCATCTTCAGGGTCCGGGCGCTGCAGCATGAAAACGAGCGGTACCGCCAGGAGCTGGACAACTACCTCAAAGCGCTCGAAGTGAAGGCGGCGGACAACCATTACCAGCAAGCATTCCTTGCCAACCATACACCAGCCATGGCCACGAAACAACAACTGGCAGATGAGCTTCGCGCCCAGTATGCACTTACCGAGCGCGAAACTGAGGTACTCCTATGTATCTGGGATGGCCTGACAAACAAGGAAATCGCCGAACGGCTTTTCATCACCTTGAGTACGGCAAAATACCATATCAGCAACCTCTATGTCAAACTGGACGTCAGGAACCGAAACCAGGTACAGGTACTTGCGAAGGGGGTTGCCGGCTAGTCCTCATCACCCGTCCCCTTCCGTGCCGTGGGCTCCTTTCCGGCGGCACGCTCCGCCGCTCATGGGCAGCCAACCGTAAAAGGAATGGTGGTTTATCAAGTTTGCGATGATACGCGATGTATTCCGGGCGAGAAAAAAGGTGCTTAATCACGGTAATGAAGCAGCTGCGCTATTGGCGCGCCCTGATGGTTCTGGCGCTGCTCGAAAGGCTTGGTAGATGGCATCATCACTCAACATCGACAATTTCTCGGCGGCCCATTGGCGCAACTCATCGTCCCTCACGCCGCTCGGAGCGGCGGCCTGCGCAAACAACTCGATGGCCCTACCATACCAAAGCGCCATCTGCTCCGTGTATTTCTGATCAAATGGCCCTCCTTCCGGAGCCATTAGTCCGTCGAGCATCTGCTGCTCGCTTTCTAACGGGACGTCTGGAACCCGCAGGCCTTTGGATGCCGCCAGTTCGGCCAGTTGTGTACATGCAGCGCCGTAGTCTGATGCCAGCCGAGCGCCCCCTTCAATGATGTATCTATCGGTACCTTGTGCGTAGGCGTACCCGCCGGCTTCAATTTCAAACCGGAGGCTGCTCATTGCCAACTCCACAAATTCCTGTTCCTGCATGCGGCCTTTTTTGCCACCGCTGTCGTTGAGGCATAATACTAACCATCCACATGGTGCCAATAACCAAAGTAAAGCTGTTGTCCTGACCATCTTGCATCATTTGGCGCTGCCGCCGTTGCACGCTGTACTGCTATTACTTTTATGAACACGCGGAAAGCTGATTTGTTGGCAAAATGGTATAATTGGGAAATCCGGTGGCAGAATTATTCCTCAATTATTTTTTTGCGGTGCGAAATTCCCCACTCTGTAAGATTGTCGATAATGGTTTTCAGCGTCAGACCGTGCTCGGTAAGCTGATACTCAACTGTCACCGGCTGCGTGTCTAAAACAGTTCGTTTTATCAACTTGTTTAGTTCGAGCTCCTTCAGTTCTTTGCTCAACATTCTGTTGGAAATCCCATCTATATCGTTTAGAATATCGGAAAAACGCCTTTTGTTGTAAAAGCATATGGATGAGATGATTGGTATTTTCCATTTCCCGTTCAGCACGTCCATAGAATCTTGAACGGCCCTCATTTCTTTTTTGTGCTCTTGCCTGAAATCCTTTGTCTGACACTTCATATGTTACTTGGTTACACCGATGATACAGTTATTTTTCGACACAAAGTTACTAAAAATAACCAGCACAACCTACCTTTGCCTGTCAAAACAAAATATATTAAAAATGGATTTTACAAACAAAAATGTAGTCATTACAGGCGGTAGCACAGGGATTGGGTTTGCGACGGCAAAAGCATTTATCAATGCAGGGGCAAGCGTTTGGATAACAAGCAGAAGCGCCGACAACCTGCAAAAAGCAGCTACAAAAATAAACAGCCCCAAATTAAAAACCGTGGTTTCGGACACGTCAAGCCTGGAAGGAATTGCTGTATTGGAAAAGGCCGTTGCAGAAAGCGGCAACAAGGTGGATGTTCTTTTCCTCAATGCAGGAATCGCCACATTTGCTCCGATTGAACAAACCTCCGAAGCGGATTTTGATGCACAATTCAACACCAATGTAAAAGGCTATTTCTTTACCTTGCAAAAACTCATCCCGCATTTGGCAAACGGCGCTTCGGTATTATTCACGTCATCAACTGTGGCAACGGCATCTCAAATGTATGGAAGTGTTTATTCGGCTACCAAAGGTGCGGTAAATAAAATTGCCCAAGTGGCTGCAAACGAATTGGCTGACAGAAAAATCAGGGTGAACATTGTGAGTCCCGGACCAACGCAAACCGAGGGATTCGACAAAGCCGTTCCTGATGATGATGTAAAAAAACAATTTGCCACAACAACGGCTTTGCAGCGAATGGGCAACCCTGACGAAATAGCAAATACCGTTCTGTTCTTGACTTCTGACAAGGCGAGTTTTATTACCGGAACGGAGCTGTTGGTAGATGGTGGTTATATCGGCTATGCACTGAAATAACTTACCCCGTTGATTCATGGAATTTATGTATACTTGCGTGTGGCATAAGACTGGACAGGGGACAAACCATGAATGGATTTTATTTACAGGCACTCTTAAAAATCGTCGGCATCAGTGCGGCTTCGGGAATCACGTTTTCAGATGGCCTGATCCGCCTGGTCTCCGACAACAGCAATTATCTCTACGAATATCCCTTGGATACGGGCCAGCTGACCCGGTATCTGCTCAAGGATGGCGAACATACCGAACAGGTGGCGAAGGCTTGGAAGATGGATCTGGAAGCCATCGTGGAGCGCGACGATGCGACTTATGTGTTCGGCTCGGGCTCCACCCCTGCCCGGGAGCTTGGGTTTGCTGTTTCAAAAACTGACCGCCGGACCGATACCTTGCAGCTGCATGCGTTATATGATGTCATGCGTTCGGCTGCCGGAATCGGTCCGGATGATTTTAATATCGAAGGGGTGGCTGTTTATGGCGCCGATTGGCTGTTCCTCAACCGGGGGAACGGACCGGGCGGGCGGAATGTCTTATTTACCGTCCACGGCCCCAGCTTGACTGAAAATCCCCAGGTCTCCTATGAGGAGATAGACCTGCCCGTGATGGACGGCCTGCCCTTTGGGTTTTCGGATGCAACGGTTGCCGGAGATACGCTGTACTTTATCGCTACGGCCGAGGCGGGCCAGTCTACCTACCATGATGGCGAGGTGGGCGGCAGCCTGTTCGGCGCCATCGATCTGGGAAGCCGGAAGCTGCTACACAGCCGCATAATCTCCCGGACGCATAAATTCGAGGGGATTGCCCGCTATCCAACCGAAACCGGAAGCGTTTCGTTTCTGTTGTGTGAAGATGATGACAGTACGACCGATACGACGACTATCTACCGGCTTGATGTGGACCGCTCTTGGTTAGCTCCTTAACTTTCGGCAAAAAGATATATGCCCCGCAATCCCTTCGATTACCGAATATCGCAAATACTCAACGGAGCTGGCCGACGATGTGATCCGTCCGACAAAAAAAAAGCGAACTTTGTCCCCGTTCTGAAATGTCGGTCGTCATGAAGACGAACAATAAATTTTAAGGAAATGAAAGAATTTGCGTTAATTTTCAGATTAAAAGACATTGCGGATTTCAAACCATCGCCCGAACAAATGCAGGAACGCATGAACTGGCTGGCCAGTATCGCCGCACAGAACAAATTGGTGGACAAAGGCAACACCCTTCTGCCCATTCCGGGAAGTGCAAAAACGGTAAAACCCAACAATGTGGTCACGGACGGCCCCTACACCGAAATCAAAGAATTTATCAGCGGCTACATCGTGGTAAGTGCTGAAAACATTGATGAAGCGGTAGAAATGGCCAAGGCCAATCCGATTTTTGACCAGGTAGGCGGAAACATTGAAGTCCGGGAAGTTTTAAGACGTGAGTGATGAAAGTGCAGCATCAATCACATGATGAGCTTTTACCTCACCTGTTCCGGCAGGAATACGCTAAAATGACGGCTGTTCTATGCCGTCATTTTGGTCTTAAGCACATTGAAATTGCCGAAGATATCGCCAGCGACACCTTTTTAAAAGCATCCGAAAATTGGGCAATTAACGGAATACCCGAGAACCCTACGGCGTGGCTTTACGCCGTGGCCAAAAACAAAACCAAGGATTACTTTAAGCACGTAGCAGTTTTCGAAACGCAGGTTAAAGAAGCCATAAAACCAACCGAAATTGAAGCCGAAAACGATTTTGAGCTAAGCAGCCAGAACATTTCTGACAGCCAGTTAGCCATGATTTTTGCGGTTTGCAATCCCACAAATTCAACCGAAGCACAAATTTGTTTGGCGTTGCAAATTCTTTGCGGTTTCAGCGTTGAAGAAATTGCCAATGCTTTTTTGTCAAAAACCGAAACGATTAAGAAGCGTTTGCTTAGAGCAAGAGCCAACCTGCGCAACGACGATTTCCAAATCAAATCGTTAAGTGAAACGGCCATCAAATCAAGGTTAGATACCGTGCTAAAAACGTTGTATTTGCTCTTCAACGAAGGTTATTTTTCAAAAACCTACCGCCGGCAAATCCGGAAGGACTTTTGCTCGGAAGCAATAAGGTTGACGTTGATTTTGACAGAAAACCCATTGACCGACACTCCGCAGACGAACGCCTTGCTTGCCTTGATGTGTTTCCAAGGCTCGCGACTTGAAGCAAGAACAAACGAGAAAGGCGAAGCCGTTTTGTTTGACGAACAAGACAGACGTCTGTGGGACACCACATTGATAGCGAAAGGGAATTACTTTCTGGTAAACGCCTGCAACAACAACGAGATTTCAAAATACCATTTGGAAGCAGGCATTGCCTATTGGCATACCGCGCCGGCAGACCAAAACAAATGGCAACATATTTTACAGCTTTACAACCGGCTTATCCTTGTTGAATATTCGCCAATAACAGCGTTGAACAGAACGTTTGCTTTTGCCAAAGTTTACGGACATGACAAAGCCATAACCGAAGCCGAAAAATTACAGCTGACAGGCAACACCTATTATCACGAATTATTAGGTTACTTGTATGCGGATACAGACCTTGATAAAGCGATTGCACACTACGAACAAGCTATCCGGCATACAAAATCCAAGACAGAAAAACTGACCTTGATAAAGGAAATAGCGCGGCTGAAAGAAACACGAACCTGAAATACACGCCGAGAAATTGGTCGATAGTTGGCTACTAACCAAGACGGATCATGGCCCTATCCGATCTGCATCTAAAAAAGCATTTATCGCATCGCTTAAGTTTGTAAGCAGACAGTATCCGGAGTACCAGTTCTTAAATCAGGGTACCCGTCGCTACTCCAACCTGGGGTATGGCCTGCTCGGTATGGGACTTGAAAAAGCCGCAGGTACCCAATATGAGGAATATATCCTTTCCAACATCTGTACCCCCTTGCAGCTCTACGATACAGGGTTCGGTACCGTTGGCTCAGGAAGCAACCCGATCGCTAAAGGATATTTTTACAGAGACGATAAGAAAGGGTTCATCAGAACGCCCGACTATTATCCCAATTCGATGGTCTACGCCGCAGGCATGTATTCAACCGCAGCCGACCTCGCAAAATTCATCAGCGCCCAATTCGAGGATGATAGCCTTGTTCTTTCGGGGAAAAGCAAGAGAATGATGCAGCAACTGGGCATCGGTTGGCTACGCGCCTATCCTTTTGTCATGCACGAAGGTTCGATGCTGGGGGCACGGTGTGAAATCGTACTCAATCCCGAACTGAAAATCGGATGGGTGGTATTGGTCAATACCACTGATTTTCAATTCAACAGGATCAATGAATATATCGCTGAGCTGATTGTACCCCAATATATCAAAAAGCCTGTTACCGAACCGGAAAAATATGTAGGCACATATACATTGGAAGGCGGTTATGACAGCCTGAAGATATACTTGAAAGATGGCAGACTGCATTCGAGTTACCTCGAAGAGGTCTTGCCTCCTCTACCGTTGTCGTTCTCAGGCAACAATTCTTTAAAGGCTGTCGGATACGACGGACACGATATTCATTACCAATTTATTGAAGGGCCAGATTCGGCAATCAAGGCGCTTGCCCTCAACCAGCTCATGTGGATAAAACAATAAGCAATCTCCATAGCTTATGTGGAGTACGTGATCCAATAAGCGGTTTAAAAGCTTAAATTTACGGCGTATGAATGAACAGGCTGAACGTTTTTTTGAAAAAACCGGAAAATGGAGCGAAGAATTTCAATTGCTACGGGAGATCGTCCGTGAAAACAAATCGCTCGAAGAAGATTATAAATGGAAGCATCCCTGTTATACCTTCCAGGGAAAGAACGTCGTGCTCATTCATGGATTTAAGGAATATTGTGCGTTGCTGTTCCATAAAGGTGCTTTGTTGAAGGACACGGCGGGTCTCTTAATCCAGCAGACGGAAAACGTGCAGTCTGCAAGACAAATCAGGTTTACCAATGCCGAACAAATCATAAGGTTGAAACCTGCTATCCAAGATTACATTGCCCAAGCGGTTGAAATTGAAAAGTCGGGCAAGAAAGTCGCATTGAAAAAAGTGACAGACTACCCCGTGCCCGAAGAGTTTCAACGGGCACTAACCGAAGACGAAACGTTGGCCAAAGCGTTCCATTCGCTGACACCGGGAAGGCAGAAAGGATATCTGTTTTATTTCAACCAAGCCAAACAACCCAAAACCCGGGAAGCAAGAATCGAAAAATATTACCAGCATATTATAGACGGCAAAGGGATTGATGATTAACGTAGCTATCGCGGAAGTCTTTGGACTGCATACGCTTTTTGCCAAATGACAAGTAACTCCATATTGTTTTGCAGCATCTTTGTTTCGTTATTAACGATTAAAAATTAGAGAATGGCAACAACAGTTTTAGTTACGGGAGCTTCCTCAGGAATTGGGAAGGCAACTGCGGTTTATTTGGCACAAAGCGGTTACAACGTATACGGTGCGGCACGCAGAAAGGAAAAAATCCAAAAGCTGGAACCCTATGGTGTAAAAGCGATTACACTGGACATTACAAAAGACGAAAGCGTGGTGTCATGTGTAAACCAGATTTTCAGTGAAGCAGGAAGCATTGACATTTTAGTCAACAGTGCGGGTTTGGGGTCATATGGAGCACTGGAAGATGTGCCAATGGCCGAGGCAAAAACCTGATGGATATAAATTTGTTTGGCGTTGCGCGTTTAATTCAATTGGCATTGCCGGAAATGCGCAAAAATGGATACGGCAAGATCGTAAATATATCGTCGGTCGGCGGCAAAGTCGGTTTACCAATGGGAAGTTGGTATCATGCCAGTAAATTTGCCATAGAAGGATTAAGCGATTGTTTGCGTAACGAGGTGAAACCATTCGGCATTGATGTAATGGTCATTGAACCGGGCGGAACAAAATCGGAAATGATTGAAAACGGGGCGGCCGATTTGGCGCGTATCTCAGGGAAAACAGTATACAAAGACCTGGCAAATCGGGTAACGAAAATGTATGCGTCTTTGGCAGCGAATGCCATAGAAGCCATTGAAATTGCGAAGCTCATCAAAAATGGAATTGAAGCAAAAAATCCGAAAACTCGCTATATGGCGAGTAACGCGAGGCCATCTCTCTTGATGCGAAAACTCCTACCTGATAAGCTATTTGACCGTATGCTAATGAACCAGATGAAATAAATTATGGAAACACTGATCAATTATTTGTTGCAGTTTGGCAATCTGAACAGGCAACAGATCGGATTAATAAGTAGCAAAGCCGTCATAAAGGAAATCAAAAAAGACGAATACTACCACGAAGCGGGGAAAATTCCGTGCGAGGTTATTTTCCTCACGGATGGAATTATGAGGGTGTGCTATTACAACAATAAAGGCGATGAGTTAACCAAGTACTTTATTGATGAGAATAACTTTCTTGCAGACATTAACAGCTATAATCAGCAAATTCCCTCAACGGAGTATGTGCAGGCTATCACGGACTGTAAGTACATTGTGTTATCAAGACCCGTAATGCGAGAGCTTTCCTTGACAATAATTGGCTGGGACGAAATTATTGCCAAGATAACGGCAAAAGGCTTGTCTGATAAGATAAACAGGATTAGCCCAATGATGGCAGAAGATGCGACGGAACGTTACTTGAATTTTTTAAATAATTACCCGGGGCTTGCCAACCGTATTCCTCTTTCTTATTTGGCCTCCTACCTTGGGATCACACCGTCTTCACTGAGCAGAATCAGAAAGAATATTCGCTAATTCTTGCGACCGCACGTGCTCCCGCACCCTCGCTGGATAGGCTGGAGATTTTTTCGTCTGCATTTCGACTTTCACAAAAAATTTTATCTTTGTGTATGGCGTTTAAAAACGGTATGTCACTTTTCTGGGCGCTGTATGCTTTCTTTTTTGCGGTGCCTTTTCCGATGTTTTTGTACTATAGCATCTATTACTCGGGCGGCCAGCGCTTGGTTAGCACCCTGTCCGCTCCTTATTGGGCGCTTGTTTATTTGGCCTTATCGGTCGTGCTGTGGAGCTGGCTGTTGGCGCGCTATTTCGGGCAGTGGTTTATAGCGCCGGCCAGGGAACTGCGCCAGATGAACCAACTCTTAAGAACGGGTGAAATACGCGACGCCGAGGTGGTCGCCTCACGGACCGTGGGCAAACCGGAAAGAAACCGGCGGCGGCTGGAGGTTACTTTCCGCTTCAACAACTTGTCGGGTGTGCCTATCCAGGAAACTTTGCCTGTGGTGGATATGCGCCCGCAGCTGGGCCGGTTCGACGTAGGGCAGCGGTTGCGCCTGCGGATCGATGAGTCCTTGGCAAAAAGCCGCGTCATCGTTATCGACGGTTCGGAGTTCCAGCCGGATACTACCCGGCGCCTCATCGTTTTCCTGGGATGGATGGGGCTGCTGGGGTTGGTTGCGGCCTATTACTTACTGAGCTATCGCTATGAACATCAGGGCACAGGCTGGCGTTTTCTCACGTACTTTCACCCGCTGTTGATTTGCCCACTGGCGTTATTGGGCCTGCGGTGGCTTATGAATGGTGGCTTAGGCCGGTTTTTCCTGAATGACAAGACCGCCGTGCAGCTGAAATACAGGGGACGCCGGGCGGTGGCCCGGCTGCTCGAAGCCAAGCAAACCGGCACGTACATCAACGAGCAGCCGCAGGTGCGCTTTGAACTGGAATATGAAGATTCCCGGGGCACTACCCACCGAACGAGCTGCAAAAAAATTGTCAGCTTGCTGGGAATGGATATTACGCGGGCAGAAACCATCCCGATTTTTTACCTGGCAGACCAACCGCAAACGGTAGCTTTTGCCACAGATCTTGATCAGACCGAATGACGATGAAAACTTCATGCTCAGTATTCGCGCGCAACGCGGCGATATGGTGTGCCGCCCTGCTGCTGACGGCGTGCCAACACGTATCCAAAAGCATCAAGGATACATTCAATACGCGGCCTGAAGAGCCATTCTTTTCTGCGAATCGGGAATCTGTTGCCAGGTTCGTTGCTGACGAGGATGCGCTGGCCCGTGCCGAACAGCAGCTCAGGGAGCTGCCGCAATACCGCTCGAGGTCCATCAATTTATACGCGGATATCCACTTTTATGACGATGGCCGCATCGCGGCAAAATTGCAACACCCCGAAAACATGGACTATGTAGATGCGTATACCTACCGCCAAGGAAAATGGAGTGGCCCCCACCCTGTCCAGCTTTCGGCGCGCGAACGATTATCGGACAAAATGATTGCCCTGGACAGCGTGCCCTTCCGCACGGCGGCAGCCGTTATCCGGAATTATAATGAGAAAGCAGCCGCCATTGAAGGGGCACGGCAGGCCAACCATGTGTACCTGATCATTCATAGTGGCCTTACCCGGTGGTACCCCAACCGCATCGATGGTGCACGGGAGCTTTGGCAAATATCGTTTCGCCGGGATGGCTCGGTGACTTCCTTCGAACGCCTATAGATGATCATTATCACCAAAAGATTTGTCCTCAGGAATACGTGCACGGCTTTTTTATGCTGCCTCGCCCTGGTTGCTGCGGCCCAGGCAGGCTCCATGTGGCCGGGGATATGGGAGATGAAGTACCAGCCATGGCCACATATCCCGGCCATCCGCATGCAGCTGCATATTGCGGCGCCGGTGAAAAACATGCTCTACCCGGCCAAGCTATCATTGACCTACGGCGGCTTCGCGGGCGAATATGAACTGCTACTGGTCAAGAAACATGACCGCCGGCTGGGTATCGGCAGAAACAAGGTGCCCGTGGATGAGCAGCCTTTCGGATTGGGTCCGTGGATGATGTACCTGAATGGCACCCTTGACCACGAACGGGGCGATACCGCTGATCAACTGCGGCTAAGCCGCCTTTGGATCGATGATTTCGGCGTTTTCATGAGTGGATTGTACGACGACGAGCTCCAAACCAATACCAAAGTGTATATCCGGGATTTCCTTTATCGCGGGGCAATCGTCCTTCAGCGCGCGGATACCACCCCCTGGGTGCATCCGCATACCAGCCGCATCGTACATACAGATTCCCTCTATTATGGTGTGTACGATCCAATACCTACCGATGCACCTACGCTGTCTTTTGCCGTGCAGGATGAGCAACGGTATGACCATGACACCGTAACCGTGGTGCACAACGGCCGGTTAATAGCGCACAACCTGCCCGTAGAAAAAGCGATGGAGCTGGACGAATTGACGTTGGATACGGGGGAAAATTATATCGCTTTTTTTGCCGATAGTTATGGTGCCTTGCCGCCGAACACGGCTAACTTCCTTATCGGCACGGGCGGCAGCGACGCAGGGCTTTTTGCCTTTGACTTCAGCAATCGCGCTAATGCTTATGCGACCGTCATGGTAGCGCGGTTTCAATACCGGCCCGGGTCGGCTGCCGTCCGCCCGCACCCGGAGCCCACAGTGCCCGCCTATCGCGGAAAAACGGCAGGCCGCCGGAATATGCTCATCGGGCAGTGGACGGTCCGCACTGCAAAGATCGAGCTGGAGATCTGGGACCAGCAGGTCGAAGACGGAGACATCATTTCCATCCAGGTAAACGGAGCCACCGTTGCAGACGGACTGGCGGTCACAAAGGCTGGCAAACGCTTTGGAGTCATGCTGAAACCCGGAAACAACCGCATTCTGTTCAGGGCCGAAAATCTCGGACGCATCCCGCCGAATACGGCGGCATTGCGGATAACCGCCGGCGGGCAGACAAAAACGTTTCAGCTGAGCACGGACGCCGAGCGGAACAACGTGCTCGACATCATTTTGGAAAAATAATTTTTTTGGCTCCAGCTGGCGTTAGTCTGACTTGGAAGTAGATTCTTCCCTCAACTCCAGCATCCGCGCAATGGACCTCAAAATCTGGTTTGCTTCTTCCTGGTTTTTTACCAGGGTATCAACTTTCCAATACCACAGCAAAATCCCCCTTATCCCAAAAAATACGGCAATCGAAATGGCAAGAATAAAGACGAACGCCACGATTTCTCCTGAAGGTGTGGCTTGTAAAAATATAAATTTCATAACCATGTGAGTTAGTAGCAGTTCCGTACTGACCTGCCTTCAAAGGTACTTAAGGATGAAGGCACTCCGTTACGGGAAACCGTAACGACAGGGTGAAGCTGCGGTTGATGAGCTGGATTCGCTCGGGCGTGTTTTTTTATTGTACCTTTAGGGGCATACTGTTTTAAATCATATCAGCTTATGGCAGCAGAAAAGTATCTGGAATACCTGGACCATATTTTTCAACGGGAGCCGCTGTTTTACAGAAACGAGAGCCTCATTGATGGCCTGCCCGGTGTAGCATCCATCGTCTATCCCGAAATCCCGGACAGCGGGTATATCACCGCTTTGACCTACGGATTGTCCTTGGTTGATCATCCCGCCTGGAAACACGGCAGGCTTGAACTTTGTATTTCGGTAGCGTCCTCCAATTTAGCGTGGGGACAGATCATCGGGTATATCGCCAATCAACTCAGGGGCAATTGCCCTTTCTCGTATGGACAAACGATAAACGTTGGCGAGCAGATAAGCCCGGATTCGGCAATGGATGCTTTTTTTGTTTTCGCACCGAGCACGTTAGACCGGGAAGATTACCTCGATATTGACATCGGTACGGACTATACGATCAACATCTCGGGCCTTTACCCCATGTATTCGGACGAACTTGAGGTCTTTGGAAAAATCGGACTCGAAGCGTTTTGGCACCACCCGAACTTTGACAATTACAGCGTAACGCGGGATCGGGTAAGGTGATGCCAGCCAAGTGGCTACAACCATATCGTTGTTTCTGTTACATCAACCATTGATTCGGTTACGTCCAAAGTTGGCCCAATGGCCAATTTTGTAGCGTAATCGTAAACAATAAACACTCAAAACATGAACACGAAAAAAGTATGGTTTGTAACCGGAGCTTCAAAGGGGCTGGGCCTATCGCTCGTACAGGCATTATTAAAAGCTGGCTACGCGGTAGCGGCGACCTCAAGAGATGCAGACGGCCTGGCAAGGGAGGTGGGCATGCTCAACCATTTCCTGCCGATTGAAATGGACATCGCTGATGAAAAAAGTGTAAGCACAGCCATCGCCCGGACGATAGAACGATTCGGCTCTATTGACGTGGTGGTAAACAACGCGGGCTATGGCCAGCTCGGTACGCTGGAGGAACTGACCGACGAGGAAGCCCGGATGAACTTTGAGGTCAATGTGTTTGGCCTGCTGAACGTCATGCGGCACGCGATGCCGCATCTGCGCCGCCAGAAGTCAGGGCACGTCATCAACATTTCGTCCATTGCTGGCTTTTTAGGCACCTTTCCCGGATGGGGCATCTACAACGCCACTAAGTTTGCCGTGGCCGGGCTTACCGAGGCTTTTTCGGCAGAAACTCAATCCATGGGCATCAAGGCGACCGTTGTCTATCCCGGCTATTTCAAGACCAATTTTTTGTTGAAAGGCTCCCTCCGCTTGGCAGCGAACCCGCTGGCTGCTTATAAAGAAGCCCGTGACCTTGAAGCCTTGCATGAAACACAGATTGTCGGCAATCAGCCCGGCGACCCGCAAAAGGCAGCGCTTGCTTTTATCCAATTGGCCGAAAGTGAGCAACCGCCTCTGCACTTCTTCATGGGAAGCGATTCATTGGGCATGGCCCGCAACAAAATAGGACTGCTGGAAGCCGAATTGAGCAACAACGAAGAGCTAAGTAAATCTACTGATTTTTAAGCACGGAAAGACAAATGAGACGGGTTTTCAGTATCCCGTCTCATTTTTTTTTGAACGCTGTCACAAACGTGCAGCTGATGAGCGGGGATAGACCAATATTGTTGCAGGTCAAAGCAGCTTTAGCTAAATTTGAGCAAATGAACAACACATTCGTCCATACATTCAAAACACTGAGCGAATTTCACCAAATGAGTGGATTGCCCAAACCGGAACATCCACTGGTCAGCCTGGTAGACTACGGGCTGGTAACTTACCAAACCAAAGAAAAGGAAATCAGCTGGGTGCAGCAGTTCTATTCGATGGGCCTTAAGCGGAATATACAGGGAAAATTCCGTTACGGGCAGCAACAATACGATTTTGACGAGGGCCTCTTATCTTTCGTTGCTCCCGGCCAGGTGGTACGCATCTCAACAGAAAACCCGGAAATAAGGCCGAGTGGGTGGTTACTGCTGGTTCATCCAGATTTTATATGGAATACGTTTCTGGCCAAAAAGATAAAAGCATATGATTTTTTTGGTTATGCGGTCAATGAAGCCTTATTTCTTTCTGAAAAGGAAGAGCAGATCATTATCGGTATCCTGAAAAATATCGAACGTGAATATCATGCCAATATCGATGCATTCAGCCAGAATATTATCATTACGCAAATAGCGCTGTTGTTTAATTACAGTGAGCGCTTTTACCAAAGGCAGTTTTTGACCCGCAAAAAGAGCGGGCACCAATTGCTGGAACGCCTGGAAAACGTATTACACGATTATTTCACCAATGGCCTTACCGGCAAGGGGCTGCCTACGGCTCAGTACATCGCCGAAAAATTGCATGTATCGCCCAACTACCTGGGAAGCTTGCTCAAGACGCTGACGGGACAGACTACCCAGCAGCACATCCATGAAAAGTTGATTGAAAAAGCCAAAGAAAGGTTGTCGACCACCCAACTGACGGTGTCGGAGATCGCCTACGAACTTGGCTTTGAACAGCCGCAGTCGTTTAGCCGCTTATTTAAAGCGAAGACCAACCAAAGCCCGCTGGAATTCAGGGCGGGATTTAATTGAGTGTCTGCTCCACCGCTATCAAATTTTTTTCCACCCAACCCATAAAACTAATAATTTTAGTATTATATTTGCATTGATAACACGATGCATTGATGGTAGCCGCAAGTCAATATTGGCCACCGGGGCGATAAGTTGATTTATCGGACATAAAGCCGATATTTGCAATTATCGGATATAAAACCGATATTTGACCAAAGCAGACGGAATATGAAAACGATAGCTGTATTAACAGGGGACATCGTAAGCTCCCGATCAAAACTTGCCAACGAATGGCAGCCCGTACTGACGCGTATCTTGAACCAATATGGCAAGGAACCGACTGACTGGGAAATATTCCGGGGAGATAGTTTCCAAATCCGCGTTGCTCCGGAGCATGCGCTCAACGTGGCAATCCACATAAAAGCAGGGATGAAACAGGTGCCTCCCCTTGACGTAAGAATAGCCGTGGGCGTAGGCTCGGGGGAACACACCGCAAATAAAATCACATCATCTACCGGCAGTGCGTTTATCCTTTCCGGTGAATGCTTCGACGCACTCAAGAAACAAACCATGGGGATTGCTACCGGCAGCAAAAAGCTGGACGAAGTGCTTAACCTCATGCTCTCACTTGCCGCGCTGACCATAGACAATTGGAGCCCCACGGTGGCCGAGGTCGTCAAAATGGCCATCGAACACCCCGCAATGAATCAGGAAGGCATTGCAAGCAAAATGGGAAAATCACAAAGCAGTATCAGCGAAGCACTCAAAAGAGGAGGATATGATGCCGTGATGCGTATGGAGCATTTTTACAGAAAACAAATTGGTAGCGTATGATCACGTTGGCCCTAAAATTATTTCTTGCCCATGTCTTGGGCGATTTTGTCTTACAAACCGATAAATGGGCAAAAAGCAAGTCGGAAAGAAAGCACAAATCATGGCACCTGTATCTCCATATCATGGTACATGCCATAACGATGCTGGTTTTGCTGAGATTTGATTTTTTTTATTGGAAAGCCTTTTTATTAGTTCTGCCGAGCCACTTCATTATTGATGTGATTAAGACTCACCTGGATGGCAGCATAAACAAACCGACATTGTTCTGGCTCGACCAATTGGCACATGGCATTTTCATATTATTGGCCGTCTATCTCTATGAGCCGTTTACCTTTTCTATTCAAGGGCTGTTTACCGACGAAACGCTGCTTTTTGCATTGGCAATTATATGCGTCACGTTTGTATCTTCAATAATTATCAAACAGTCGCTGTCAAGCTGGGGGCTCGAAGCCCAGCAAACCCCGCCGGAAAAATCAAAACAAGCAGGAATCCTGCAATATAAAGGACCGTCCGAGAAAGACTCACTCACCAACGCAGGCAAATACATCGGATATCTGGAGCGACTTTTTCTTTTCTGCTTTATTTTAATGAACCAATGGCAGGCAATAGGGTTTATGATTGCAGCAAAGTCTATTTTCAGGTTCAGCGACTTGTCAACGGCTAAAGACAGAAAGCTGACCGAGTATGTACTGATCGGCACGCTGCTAAGTTTCGGATTGGCCTTATTGATCAGCTTATTGTACAAGTATGGCCTGGCGCAGCTTGCTGACCTTTGACACTTCCGGTAAGCAAACATCGGCATGCCCGCCTATGATTTAGGCGGTCGTGCCATTCAAATCCAGCGCCGCACACGGCTGCTATACTGCCGGTATTCGTCACCGAAGCGCTGCCCCAGCACCTTTTCTTCGGGCATGATCTGGCACTTGGTCATAAACCCGACGAAAATAAGCACGCCTATCGCACTGGCCCAGTTTGCGAGCCCCCCCCCATCCAACGAGCAGTAGCGCCATCCCCAGGTAAATGGGATTTCTCGAAAGGTTATAAACACCGGTGGTCACCAATACGGATGCCGTGGGCAACGAGCGCCACCCAGGCTGCGCCGTTGTACGGTGCTTGCGCAAAGCGGCTTTGGCCGAAACTATGATGACCAGCCCAAACAGCGCTATCAGCCCCGATAACACGGTATGATACGGTATATCCAAACCGGACCGAGGCAGGCATCTTGCCGACAACCACATCAGTACGCCACAGCCTATGAGGACGATATCGGGTGGAATTTTTGCTCGCATATGCAGTTTTACTTTACTTGTTACAATTCCCATCCAACGGACAATGAAGGGCTTGGATGAACAGCCCTTAACCGGCATGTCGCCGGACCAATAGCCTGCATCCCAGGCCGGAACATCAGGAAGTTCATGGATACCTTGGGCATAAGCTCCAAAGATTGGCAAAAGGAACAATAAGGAAAAAAACGCAACAGAGTAATGCCAAGGGCTCCACCGCCGCATCTGCTCGGCAAGTGGGTCGACACCTCGCTACCTGCCAATCACCGGGTCATAGAACCTCGCGCCGTAATCGTAATAGCACCATTATTTTGAAGTGGCGTCCTTAATTGTTGAGTTCATCATTTCAACAATATCGACTTTGTTTATTTTTTTTGAATACAACTCTATCTGCTTTCTATTTCCAACAAAAAATATAGCGTATTCTATTGCGTTTGAGCCATCAACATTTTCGTATGCTTTTCCAATGGAAGGCAAAGTAGTACTTACTTTATCTTCTTCATCATTTTTCCAATCAATAATAACTGGTATTCGATTTCTGTCGGCAACTTCTACATAGTAAAATTCAGGAAATTTAGTTTCACCGTAATCGGGATCGAATTGCGTTTTCAATATTCCAGAAGAGGGAATTTTATAGATTCGTTTCCCCCCCTGTATTCCTTTGCTTCTCCATCAGCCTGTTTATATAATATGATCACATAGCCCGTATAATCCTTAGGCAAAATATAAACGCTATCTTCACCGTTATCAGTGCAGGCTAAAGAAAATAAACTCATAAGTAAACAAAATAATAATCTCATTTTTGATTAAAATTTGATTGTATATACTTATCCCAAGCCTCAAGTGTATAGCTTTTACCGTCATACACTACTCCTGTAAAGTTGCCCTTACCGTCAATATTTATTCTCATATTGACATTGAAAGTGGAACGCTTGTTTTCAAAAAACAAACTACCTAAGCCGCCTCGTTCTTTATGGGCACCAAGTAATAATCTCGTTCCAGACTGGTCTGTAATGAACGCTTCGGTACTGGGGAATGCATCTCCAGTAAAGTTCCCGTTGACATTGATGAAACCAGCTTCTAAATTTTCCGTTATGCTCAAACTTGCTTGCACATCTAAATCAGGTGTTACAATACTTGGAGTAACCGGATCTTTGGCTGAATGTTTAAAGTCCAATGACAAACTATTTCCAGAGGCATCAATATTACTGATTGCGGCCGAAGGCTCCGGTATTTTGGCTGTCGGGGGGATACGAGAACCCGGGTTGAGCGGGTTTGGTGCCCCGTAAAATACGGTTGGATTGCTTTCGGTCCTTAAATTTGTTACAGAGCCCCTTGCGGGGTCAACCGTAAATGACGAATTAACTCTTGACCAAGCTCTTGGATAATCGTGTGTTGATGGTCCGCGGCCGTCTCCTCCAAAACTTCCGAACGCAACTGAGGATGCTGATATAAAAGAACGAATATTGATAGGCCATGGATATTCTCCACCAACGTCAAAAAGCCTTTAATAAATAGCAAAGCCACCTAATCGGTGGCCTTTGCTTTTATTTTCTTACTCCTGGAAACATTTGTTCCGCTCGTTCATTTCCTAATTCTTCCAATCTCTTTTTCGTAGTTAGATAATTCCGATCATTAAAGAGGTCGGCAATATTGGTAAGTATAGTACTCCCCAAATATTGGACAGCTGCTTAAATGTTTAACTTAGCAGTTGTAAGAATGAAAAAAGAACGCAGGAAATTCAGTGCAAGCTTTAAGGCGAAGGTCGCCATCGAAGCTATTAAAGAACAGCAGACCGTCCATGAACTGGCTGCGAAATACGAGGTTCATCCCACACAGATCAATACGTGGAAACGGGAATTTCTTGATAAGGCTGAATCGGTTTTCAGTAAGGAGCATGCTCCAGTTAAGGACGAATCCAGGGAAAAAGAGCTTTATTCAAAGATCGGGGAGTTACAGATACAGGTGGATTTCTTAAAAAAAGTATTGGGCAAATGAGTTTGGAAGATAAACGCAGGCTTGTTTGCCCACCCTATAAAAAGTTGAGCGTGTTCCAGCAATGCAGGGTCATCGAGCTGCCGCGCAGCAGTTATTATTTCAAGCCCAAAGGGGAATCCCTGTTCAACCAGCGGGTAATGAAAGCGATTGACCGTAAATTCCTGGACTGCCCGTTCTATGGCGTGGAACGCATGACCACGTACCTGAAAATGGATCTAGGGTACGCTGTTGGGGAAAAGCGTATCAGGAGATTGTACAAAATCATGAACCTGAAGGCCATCCATCCCAAAAAGAATCTCAGCAAGGCAAACAAGGGGGATTATAAGTTTCCTTACCTGCTCAGGAACCTGAAGATCGACCGGGCAAATCAGGTCTGGCAGGCTGATATCACCTACATCCCCATGTTCCGTGGGTTCATGTATATGTTTGCCATCATCGATGTGTACAGCCGTAAAATTATGGGCTGGGACGTTTCCAATACGATGAGTGCCGAATGGTGTCGGGACGTCATGCTGGGTGCCTTGGAAAGGCACGGGAAACCGGAAATCTTCAACACCGATCAAGGATCCCAATTTACATCCTCGGTATTCATCGAAGCACTTAAGGGACATGAGGTTAAAATATCCATGGACGGTAAAGGCCGGGCGTTGGACAATATCTACATCGAAAGGTTCTGGGGCTCGTTAAAAAGGGAGAAGATCTATCTCAACCCGCCCAACGGAGGGGTTGACTTATACCGACAGGTGAAGGATTATGTGCGGTTCTACAACACCGAAAGAAGGCATAAATCGATTGGACGGGTAACGCCCGATGAAAGGTTCTATCAGCAAATCAAAAATGTGTCGTGATTATATCTTAAATTAGTGCAAAAGTTGTCCAACAAATAGGGAGTATCATAAAGCTCTTCCTGTAAAAAATCTTTGTGTTCTTCAATGGTGGTTGCCTTAGTAAGATTTTTTTCATCATACAGAAGAGTTTTTACTAACGCCAAATCGTACCAATTGTCATTTGGATTACTACTCCGTATATCAACTGTTTCAAATGATTTAGAACTGCTAAATCTTAATTGGAAACTGTTATTAGTAAATATATCATAGTAATCCCCAAAAAATGAAGATGTATCTTTTTGGACTAGTTCAAAGCCGTTTAACTTTAAGAAGCTGTATATCTTTTCGTTATTCTTATTCATAAGCTTTCTATTTAACTAACCAAAGTCCGTCAGAGCTTACTTTGTAGCCTTTGTCAAATAAATAATTCAATTCCTTTTGATAAAAGCTGCCTGGCTTAACTTGATAAGAGGTGTAGCAAGTCTGATATTGTCCCCACGCAAAATCATTCTATCAAGAAACTTTTGATTTGCTCCCCATTGTTGGGCAGGCGTCATTTTATTCCAAATCTTCGTTGGTATTTGAAATGTCCTTGCACCTATGGTTTCAGCAACTTTTACATATTGCGGGTAGTGACCTAAAACCGTTGTTCCCCCCTTAGCGGCAACTGCTTCAACGCTCACAACCCTGTTTCTACAATCTACTAAATCATTCCGATTTTGACAACAATTTACTAAATCATTTTCAATCGCTTTCTGAACTTTTTTTGTTATCTCTATATGAAATGAAGGAGAAGGATATGTTGTTGCTTCCTGAATATATGGAAAAGTAATAGCTGCACTTGTTATGTTCACATTAACAACAAGTGCAACCAAAACAAATAGCAGTATTTTTATAAATAGCTTCATTATAGTTCCTTGCTATTTTATTAGCTTTTTATATTCCTGTGGTAACCATTCCCGTATTTCTTGCTGCTCTTCTTTTGGTTGCTTAAAATGTTCCTGAAAAATGGGGGCTAATTCAGACTTAAAACCTATTATATCTAATGGATGTTCATAGTCATTTGCAGAATACTTACCCCAATTTCCATTCTCGCCGAATACAAAATATTCATTTAAAGACATTTCTAAGAGAACAGCCGATATATAATTGCCGCTTATAAGTTCTTCCCAGGTTATGTTTACCGGAAATTTCATTCTGAACATTGGCTCGCCATTTGTATATTCTTGGATATTTTGGACAACTACAAAGTACATTTCTCCGATGCTCAGTATAGCTTTTTGCAATTGCTTAAAATCTTCTTCTAAAAACAAACATCCTCCATTTGCAACTATCATCTCAAATTCTGAATGATAAATTAAATTTGGTAGGCTCTTACCTTGAACGAAAATTTTATCCTGTATCGGCTTCCAAACACTTAAATACTCTTGCTCCGGTAGCCAATATTTTTTCAAATATTCTTCTGCAAGTTTTTTGTCTCCCCATTTATCCTCTGGAACAACTTTTGAAAAATGTTGATGCCAGTATAATTTATAAAATTCTATATGCCTTTCAAATTCTGTCATGGTGTTATTCTTATTTTGTAAATCTGAGATGGAGTATTTATGAAAAGAGTACGAGCACCTGTTGATGTGGCATTGTACATGTTAATAATAGTCCCATTTGACATTTGTACTGCACCTGAAGGCAGTACAGTTCCTCCATTGGTTATTGATTTAAAAATAGCATCAGCGTTACCTTTAACAAAGCCTTGCAACTCACCATGCTTTAGTGCTTTCCCAAAGGTAGGTTGTGCCGCTTTGATTAAACTTTCTGCACTATTAAACTGGTTTAACAACTTCGTTCCACCCTTAGCGGCCTGCAATAACCTGAAATACTTGATTGGCCCGTTTACATCTGCCGTACCGGTAATCAGTTCGGGAATAACCCGGCCGCGATGGTCTACCTTTACCGTATTACCGTATTCATCAACAACTTCCCGTCCAAAAATATAGTCTGTTACGGTATTCCACGCCCCTTCCGAAGGCTTAGCAACCTGTTCACCGCCCTGATATATCTTGGCCTGCAGTGAGCTTGTACCGTTCTCCTTCTTCTTCGGGGGGTCATCGTTTCCTTCACCTGCATTTTCTCCCCCGTGCATCGCCTGAAGCAGCCCGAATAATTCCTGGGCGTCCCGGCCTGTGTACCTTACACCCCCATTGATGGAGCGGACATCGCGTCCATCCGGATCTACTACGTTTAACGGATTGTTTACTGCATAATTATATGCAGATAACGATGAATACTTCTCCGCCAACGGATCCACGCTCCCCCACCTGCCGATGACCGGGTCATAGAATCTGGCTCCGTAATCCAGCTGCTCCAACCCCAGCTCCACCTGCTTCTCCTTGCCGTTGTACCTGTACAGGTTAATCGGGGAGGCCGAATACGCGTTCCCGGGGTTCATCTCCAGGCCGAACGCATAATAGTCCTGTATCTGCTTCACCGTACCGGTATGGTCCACCACGGCACGGACGTTACCTAAATGGTCCTTCAGGAAATACTCGTAAATGAAAGAACTACCGGCAGGAACTATCCGGCCCTCTTCGGTCTGGATGAACTCGATGGCACCGTCCCTGTACTGGATGCCGTCCACGTACTGTACCACCGAGCTGCCCAGTTGCTTGGTCAGCTTCCTACCCAACGCATCGTAGGTATACTGCAGTGCCTGCGAACCTTTCGTATACCTGCCGGGTAAATTTAGGTAATTGTATTCGATATTGGTAATCCCCAGCCGTGAATTGCTGGTGACATTGCCGTTCGCATCATAGCCATAGCTGCTGCCCATGGCCGCCGTGCCCGCATCGGAAACGCTACCCAGCCGGCTGCCCGTGTAGTGGTACTTGAAGTGGTTGGCCCATCCCGTACTGCCCCGCGTGCGGCGAAGCGTATCGATATTGCCCAGGTTGTCGTAAGCCAGTTCCTCGTTGAAGAAATTCACCTTGCCCGTGGCGCTGTATGCCGCCTTCTTCAGCCGGTTCAGCGGATCGTAATCGTACGTATAGGTCTGAACCGGCGTCTGCGGCTGTGAGCCGTGAACTTTCGTGTTCCAAACCGCCGAGCCGATATTGCCGTTGTAAGCGCGTACCCTGTTGGCGTAATTCAATTGCATGCCGAAACGCCGTTTGTCCGTCACGCTTGCCGGGTTGTTGATGCCGGTCAGCCAGCCCCGTTCATTGTAGGCATAGACGATTTCCTGTACCGCGGTGTTACCGCTCACGTGCAGGTCCTTATGCCGGAGCTGCCCGACTTCGTTGTAGTACAGCTTGCCCTGCACGATTTCCGGCTGGCTGTTCACCTTTTTGCGGGTTTCCACCAACCGCCCCACATGGTCGTACTTATTTGTCGTCAGGATGGTCGTCACCGCCCCGCCGGCCGAGGCCCTGTGGTCCCGCTTGCTGGCCAGCAGTTCCCCTGCGAAACTGAACGTGTTGGTCACGTAATCCGTGCCGCCCAGCTGGTTCTGCGAGGCGGTCTGGACCGCCCGCCCGCGGTCATCATAATAATGAATCGTCAGCAGCGGCGCAGTGCCGTCCGTCCGGAACACCCTTGCACCCGTCAACAGCGACTTCACCTTCTGGCTGCGCGTGATGCCCGAGGGCTGCAGCGTGGCTGTGGAAGCACCGTTGAAGGTATAATCGTCGTAATAGTTGACCATCCGTACGCTCTTTGAGCTGCGCGGATAACTTACATTGGTATAATCCGCCCCCGTACGGGTTTCCCAGAGGGCCGTATTCGCCTCGCTGTCCAATGCCGTCTGCAGGCTCGCCCGGGTCGCATTGGACATCAATATACCTGTCTCCACGACCCTACCGAAAGCATCGTATTTCGTGTACAGCCATTGCCTGGTGGTCATCCCCCGCTGGTTAGCATCCTGCGTGAGTACCACCTGGTCGTTTTTGTTATAAACCATATACTCCCAGCCTTTGCCCGGGACTTTTTTCTCGACCACACGGTGACGGCTGTCATATTTGTAGCCGTAGATATAGTCCGTGAAGGCGGCGGCTGTTTCGGTAAAACTGCCCGCCGTAACCGCCGGCGGTATCACGTACCGGAGGTCCCCGAAGTCGTCGTACACATAGTACGTCTCCAGCTTCCTGCTCTCCGTCTCCCACGCGCGTCTGAGCACAACCTGACCTTCCATATCCGTGAATTCCTCCACCGTACCGGTCTTGCCGCTGGTCCAGTTCTCGTCCTTGGTCACCACCCTGTAAAGCCGGCCGGCTGCATAGCTGGACGTGCTTGCAGCCCCGTTGCCATTGGCGTTGATATTCCAAAGTTTTACCGCATCCGCACCGGAGGCTACGTTCGTGCCGTAGTCCATCACCACCGTACGACCCGCGGTTGCCGTGCGGCCCGATGCCGGCTGCCACACCGCACCGGGAGCCCCCTGCTGCAGGACCCGGTTCAGCGGGCTGTCCTCGAAAACCGTGACCGCATAGGGGTTCGGCGTCTTCCTCACGTGGCTGTCCCAGCTGCCCGACGCCCCGTAGTACGCCGCCTGGCTTGCCCTGGCACCGGCCTTGAAGCTGCCGTTGTTGCCCGTCTGTTCCGCGTACGGAAGGTACTCATGCGTCTCCCTTCCGTAGCCGTCGTACTCCATGTGCCGCACAATGTCCCTGTATCCCGGGCTGGCCTTCAGCTCTACCACCTGGATAGGCCGGCCGAGACCGTCGAAGTACTGAACCGTCTGGTTCTCCCGGGAAATGTCACGAACCTGGCCGAGTTGGTTCTCCTTCACCGGCACGCGGAATGTACGCGTCTGGATGTAGTTCTGGCCCGCACTGGGCGCGCTGCCGACATTCGGGTATCCCTGAATCGAGAGCACCACATTACTTCCCGAGGGGATGTGGAAGCCGGGCCTCAGCGTGATGCTGTTCAGCGCAGTAATGCTCGACTGACCGCTGTAGCTGGAAAGTATGATGTCCGCCTCCTGCCCACTGGCAAGGCCTACCATAAAAAAGCTTATCGCTATAATCCGTATTTTTTTCATGATACCGCTCTTAAGGCCTGAAATGATAGTTGAAGTCCGTTAACACGTTGCTCTCGAAGTCCAGTATGCGCTTCAGCCGCTGGAGACCGTCGTATTTATAGTACTCCGTGATTCCGCGCGGATCGGTCATGCTGGAGAGACCGGATAAAGGCTGGTAGGTGTAGGTACTGACCTGTGCCTTTGCAAGGCTCGCACGCAGCGACTGCACTGTTGAATTGATATAAGCGTCGGTGACGTTGACCGCGTTTAAACGGGAGAAAACCGTATTGGCAGCCGATGTTCCGCCCAGAGCCGCAACGACCTCGGCATGTGTTGCATTTTCAATCCTGGCTACCGGATACTGCCCGTTGTATCCCCAGAGATAGGTGGTAACCTGGCGATCCTGTTTCTTCACCTCCAACGGATTGCCGTAGCTATCGTAAGATCCCATCGAGCGCTCTGTTCTCGTCTGGCCGGTTTTATCTTTGCTTAAATAAACCGACGGGGCCAAAACAGGGAGATTGAACGGCGCATACTCAACTTTATAGTAGTCTTTCAGTACGGTACCGACATAGGTAGACCGCTCCAGCGGTATACCGACCATGTTGCCGGAGGTCAGCAGTGCGGCGTCTCCCGACCCTAAATTGTTGGCGTATTTGATATGCGTGGTTTCGGTCTTGCCATTCGATAGCAATCGTTGGATTTGGCTTACCTGATAGTTTACCGGATCATACGTGTAGTTCTCCTGCGTGGGTATCCTGGCCGCGTTGAAGTAATCTGTTTTTTTCCTGGTTGCAAGTTGTACGCTGAAGTTCGAATAAGCACTGGTAACGACGTTATACCGGTTGTCCCTTGCAATAGCGACCAAACCGCACATCCCCCCGTTGGGCCCTTTGTACTTCTCAAAGATATTGATGTTGCACGGGAAATGGCTTACATTACTGATGGTATAATTGTATTCTTCCACCGCTACGGTATCCTGGTTTTTATCCAGCAAGGTTTTCTTCCGGAGCTTGCCGTTGTTCGCATGATCAGTAATTCCCTGCGGGACGAATTTTTGATGAGACGTCATATTCTGCAACGGAGCGTTATAAAACTCCAGATGTGTCAAAACGGGACTATTATTTTGCACATTGTAATCCCGTACGACCACGCGGGAATACCCGACATTGGCAGGCGAATAACTCGTTTCGTACGTATAGGTATTGCCGGAAAAAATTTGATAATAGTTATAGTATTGCCGTATGGCGGTTGTTATTCCCCCGGAACTTGTCCCGCCCGCAATCGCTCCGGACATGGAAAGGCTCTTGTAAAACTGCATGGGGTGTACCAGTTTCCCGGAGGTCTGGTTGCTTGTAGTCACATAGTCGTATGTTTTGCGTGAAATTAAATTCCCGGAAAAATCCCGGTTCAGAATCTCCTTGATCCTCAAGCCGCCCACAAAGGACGTATAGTTGGCATCCAGATTGTACTCGTAAAAAGTTATTTCGCCCAGCGTTCCATTATTAAATGTATAGCCCTGATCCGGCATAGATCCTACTGTTGCCGCAAGGACGACCATCCCGGGAGGCAGAACGACATCTTCTTCTATTACTACCGTTTTAGTGTTGTTATATTGTTGTATCTGTTCATTGGACAATATCCTGTATCTCTTAGTAACAGGTGAGGGTGTATTCGCATTAGTAACCAGTACCACCGCGAACGCGTTAAAGTCGGTGATGTTGAAAGTTGTGCCTTTTATCGTTACTTTAATCTTCGCTTTGACTTCCTTATCGAGCGTGAAACTGAGATTCGTCGTACTGAAAGAACTATTCCCATTATTGATCACCTGTTTGTACTCCTGGCGCACCAGGGCCTGGTTTGCATCCGCATATACGCGATTATCTACCTGATTCGATTCATAAATAAACTCAGTCTTCCCCCCGGTCGGGTAGGTCATGCTCTTAAGTGTTCCGGCGACTGCAAACTGCGGATTAACCCCGCGGTTTGCGGCTTGGAAAGGCAGTAAAGCCTCGGGTATCGATTCAGTGAACGCCAGGGAGGCGGCGCTGGGCACCAGTGTCCTGGTAGTCGAAAACGGCGTCCCGCCCGCATTCGTGATGGGTCTGCCCGCGGTGTTCGGTTGACCGTTGAAAAAGCCCCAAAAATCCTGCGCAAAGGAAGTCTTGTACGGAAGCTGCCCATGATAGTCAAACGAATATCGCTGCTGGTCTGTTCCGTTCCTGATCAATAGGCCATTCAGCCTCAACCGTTTTGTTACGTAATCCAGGTTGCTTGCGTCCGCCCCCACCTGGCTGCCTTCAAAATAGTCTTTCTGAAAGTCAATCGCTTTTACCAGCGCCCGGGTGGCGCGGCTGTAAACTTTAAGCGAACTCAGCGAAGGAGCGTTCCGGTAGTCAACCCTGGTCTGTGTCTCAAAGACAACGCTGTCCAGAGCCGTAACCAGGTATCTGGGATATTTCGCTGTAAGACCGTCGATAGTCGTTACGCTCCTTGTAATCCGGTCATTCCCAAAAGGCGGATATTGATGGCTTACCCCTCCGGGGTCGAATCTCATCAGTGCGTATGAATCTGAAATTACCGGCAGCGGTTGCAAACTGTAAGAATCGTAAAAAACGCGCAATAACATTTTTCCCTGATAGACCACCTGGGTTAAATGCCAGGTATTATTCAGCTGATTATGGGCTCCGCTGTACACATAATGTTCCTGTTCAGAAAAAAAATACTGGTACCCACGGTCATCGATGACCTTCCAGCCATTTCCTTCCCTGCTGATGCGGTACGCTTTCTTTTCACCCACCATCACTATCTGCCCGGTGACCGGCTTAATGAAAAACTTGCAATGATTGCCGAAAAAATTAACATTGTAAATATCCCTCTCGCTATTTCCCTTTTCGGACTCAATAACGATTGCACTGTTAGGCACTTTCAGTATTTCATTATCGAAATCTCCCCCGCCACAATTTTCTGTCACATTCACCCGTCCTATTCCGGTAAAAGCCTGTGGCTTCCCGTCGATAAGCGGGCGGTAATTAAAAACCGAATCCCAGTCCCTCATCGAAGCACTTTCATAGGTATCCGCCCCACCAACAGCCGTAACGGATATGCTTCCAAAACTGGACAGATTCCATCCCAATCCCACCCAGGAGGCCTCGTCACTCACACGTATGCCGCCGGGATGGTAAGTAAGCTGCATCAGGAAAGGATTGCCTTTTAGGGTAAGCTCGTGCAATGGGATGGAGATCTGCGGTACGCCGGTATATTCCTCTACCGGCACGTTCCCATACCGCTCAAGCAATTGGACTTCGGGAGTTTTCGGGACAAAGTCCGCTTTCGGCGTGGTCTGAGCCTGAACCTGCATTACACCATTGCCAGGAATTAAACCTATCACCCCGGCAACATAAATCAATACTATTCTGAAATTCATATCGTGCGTTTTTAAAACATCCGGCCAATTAGAAAAACTGATCTAAATACCAGTTATTCATTGCATTTCTTAAGGTTTGCCAATTCTTTCTCAAGCCGGTTTATTCGTTTCTCCTGCTCGATGGCATACAGCACGAGTTCTTCAATCTTTTGCAGCAACCGCGTGTTCAGGTCTCCGAGGCCCATGCCTTCCCGTTGCATTTCCGCTGCCGACGGAATACCTGGTAGGTGCCGGTGATTTCCGACATACGCCTCTACATCGCTTAGTAAAGGCAGGTCATAACCGGGTTCGAATACGAAGTCTGCACCCGTTGTATTGACATTGATTTCGTTGGCCCGGATTTTCCCGTTTACATCCAGTTTGTAAGACGTATTCTGTTGTGTTGTCTTTCCGATAAGAACATTCGCAGAGCTGGCGTTTTTTGTGGATGCGAGAATGATATCGCCATTGGATTTAAATACCAGGGGAGCTATATACCCGCCGCCTTTTTTTACGGCATAAAACTCAAGTGAAGTCTGGTTGGATGGGTTATCAGAAAAATAGCCGTCTTTGCGGTGACTGATTAACCATTGATCCGGTGTACCCGACTGGATGTTGGTTGTCGTTGTAACGCCAAAAACCAAATCGGAATAAGCATTCGTATTGCCATCGCTGCTTAACGTAATTCCTTTCCGGTTGGCTCCGGCGTTCAGGTGTAACAAATATCCGGGATTCGTAGTTCCGATGCCTACATTCCCTGTGGCCGGGAACGTGTTGCTTTGTGCTATACAGACCGTAGCCGTCACTGCTATCAGCCATGAAAAAGTAACTGATGTGCGTATCGTGTTGTATAGGCGTGTTGAATGTTGAATGTCCGCTCTCATGGTCGAATGATTACCTTGTTAATTATTTTTCTGTGCTTTCAGCTGTGACAGGCCCTGTTTTAAGTCTGCTAATTCTTCCTTCATCAATCGGGCTGACTTCTCGTTCTCAATCAAATACAATGTCAGCTCCTCCACCTTCTTCAACAGCAAGAGGTTCATTTCAGCCAGGTCGAGCCCATTGTTTTCGATGTCCTTGGCCGAGGGGATTTCAGGCAGGTGCCGGTGTTCCTTCACGTAGGCTTCCACATCAGCCAGTGTGGGCAGCTCGTACTCCGGTGCAAACACATAGTCCGGTACGGTGATATCCGTCTTCACCTTTACTTCCTTGGCCAGGATGTTGCCATTTACCGCCAGCTTGGCTTGGGGATTGTCAGTACCTATGCCAACGTTTCCTTGTGAGGTTAACGAAAGCATGTCGGTCCACACGGCAGTATTATGGCGGGAGGCTATGTTAAGTAACGTTCTGTTACCCGGATCCTTCACATATATCTTGTGACCAAATCCGTTCCCCCAAATTGAAGCCGTCCATTCCAACACTTTGTTTTGCAACACTTCTTGTGCACTTATTGGCTGGAACAAACTTGCCGTGATGAATAACATCAATGGCATTTTGAAACGAAAGTTCATATCCGATAGGTTTTATTGATTGCCCGTTACAATGGTGCCTGATTGATGTTTCAAGGCAGCCAGCTCAGTCTTTAATACCGCTATTTCCGAAAATAGCAGCCGCTCTGTCTTCTCTTTTTCGATAAGGTATAGGTTTACTCCGCTGATGGAGACTCCTCCTGTCTGCACATCCAGCTTTAGTTGAGGACTACTGGTGCCGATGCCTACATTTCCCGAAGCCGGAAAAGTATTATTCTGTGCTTGCCCAGCAAAAACCCATAAACATGCGATTAAAAAGATTGTCAATTGTTTCATTCCAGTTAGCTTATTTATTTCATTCAGAACAACTTACTTTAATGCGTTCAAGCGATCAATCTATACGGGTTGTGTCTTTTAAAACTTTGTCCAGTAGCTTCTCCAAGTTTTCTGTACGATTGCGCAAATCGGTAATGTTGGCGTTTTGCTCGTCAATGACGATCTGTTGCTTCCTGACAGCTTTAGCATTCCCATCAAGCATCAAATCCTTCTCAATCAAATGCAACGTCAGCTCCTCCACCTTCTTCAATAGCAGCAGGTTCATTTCAGCCAGGTTCAGCCCATCGTTTTCGATATCCCTCGCCGATGGGATTTCCGGCAGATGTTTGTGTTGTTTTACGTAGGCTGCGATTTCAGACAGTGTGGGCAACTCATAACCTTCCTCAAACACATAGTCCGGCACGGTGATATCCGTCTTTACCTTCACTTCCTTGGCCAGGATGTTGCCGTCTACCGCCAGCTTGGCTTGGGGCGTACGGGTACCTATCCCTACATTCCCCATGAAGACATTATCCCGTACAGACTCACTTCGGATCGATTGGCTTGTGGTCGTTCCAAAATGATTTACGTAGTCATCTTCTGTTGTTTTAATGCCATACACTCTGCCATTCGACGTTGTATATGGCAATGGGTTCAGAATGTCGTCATACACCATTGGGTCGACGCTCCCATTTGCTTGATAATAATAGGTCGTGCCACCGCCCCTAAGCCATATGACAATCCGCATCCCACTATTCCCCCCGGAAGCGTCTGCCCATCCCCCAACGAAATTTCGCGGAGCAACGTTTGCAGTCCCTTGAAACGATGCGATATCCGCATTGATAAACTGGGCCTGATGGCCCCAATTAGATACATGGAAGCGGAATGAAGCTATCAATGCTCCCCGCCATTGGCTGTTTGTATGTGCAGACGAACGACCGATATGCAATTCGGTTTGCTGATTACTGCTCCATGCGCCATCATACCAAGATACAGGATAATACGTATTGAAATCCCCACCTACGGTAATGCTGCCCGATTGCTGAGCATGTCCGTACATTCCAAAAAAAATGCAGATTACTCCCAATAGGTTACTTAAAAGGCTATTTTTCATATGGCTGTTTTATTCCAATGTGCTGTTCAACGGTTGATAGCCTATCTTGTAAAAATTTGTTTTCCTTATCCTTCTCAATCAAATGCAACGTCAGTTCCTCCACCTTCTTCAACAGCAAGAGGTTCATTTCAGCCAGGTCGAGCCCATTGTTTTCGATGTCCTTGGCCGAGGGGATTTCCGGCAGATGTTTGTGTTGTTTTACGTAGGCTGCGATTTCAGACAGTGTGGGCAACTCATAGCCTTCCTCAAACACATAGTCCGGCACGGTGATATCCGTCTTTACCTTCACTTCCTTGGCCAGGATGTTGCCATCTACCGCCAGCTTGGCTTGGGGGGATGCCGTACCAATACCCACACGTCCGTTATTTGCCACTACTAAATGGTTTTCAACGCTTAATCTTGCGACATTTGCCAACGCCCTCACCGTGCCACCACCGTTCGGCAGTGTTCCACTATACAGGGTTGCCACTCGCCAACCATAGTTATCCGAAATCAATTGAAGCCCCGACAGATGGGTTGAAAAATTCACCTCCAAATATGAATTTGTGCCATCATTGGTAATACGGCATGCCGTCCAATAGGTATTATGTCTGCTGTTAGACGAAACGGTTATGCCACCTGAGTTTGACCAGTCGTGAAACCAGCTTATTGTGGTCATTTGCGGTGTAAAATCTCCACCAGGAATGTAAAGTGACACCGTGCCGAATCCCCGCCCGGCCGAGCCATTCACATAGGCAATCCGTTTCCAGCCAGTACCTCCGGTGTTGACCGTAGCAGTAGTTTGCCCATACGCAGAAAAGCACGACGCAGCAAAAAAGAAGAATAAGAGAATGCGGCTACTCACAGCTCTATTTAGCCTGTTTGTTTTAGTATCCATATCTATGATTAATTACTCTTTATTGGTCTGGTCATTCACTTTATCTTCGATAAGCTGCATTCGTTTTACAAGCAGTTTTCTTGCCTTCCGCTCTTCAATAAGATAAAGCGTCAGCTCCTCCACCTTCTTCAACAGCAAGAGGTTCATTTCAGCCAGGTTGAGCCCATCGTTTTCGATATCCCTCGCCGAGGGGATCTCCGGCAGGTGCTTATGTTCTGTCACGTAAGCTTCCACATCGGCAAGGGTAGGCAGCTCATAATCCGGTTCAAACACATAGTCCGGTACGGTGATATCCGTCTTCACCTTTACTTCCTTGGCCAAGATGTTGCCGTTTACCGCCAGCTTGGCTTGGGGAGTGTTCGTTCCAATACCTACGTTTCCTCCTAAATCGTTCAATACTACATGCCCCGTTTCACCTTCGCGCCCTATAATACTACGTATATAAATATTCCCGGTTGAGCTGGTGTGCTCAAATACCGTTGCGTTTCCATCACTATTGTTTCGAATTTGAGTGTACCCAAAACCAACAATTCCCGTGCGTGAAATAGCGGAGGTAATATTCTTTGTGCCTGTCCAAAATTCCTGACCCAGCGAATCAAAAGACATTGACAACAAGGCAACCAAACAACTGATTAAAGCTTTAGATTTCATATCGTTAGTTTATTGTTTTAATGTCATTACGGCAAATCTATCCTGCAATTCATTAAAAGAAATTGACACGGCCGAAGCATCTTTCTTACAATATTCTATTACTCGCTGGACATATTATTCTACTCTGAAGTTATCAATCAAAGCTAAGGAAGACCATGCTATCCGTCATTACGTCTAGGCTATAAATTTGATAGGCATAGGCTATAAATTGATAGGGCTGCACTAATAATCACCCGTTCAAAAAGAACAGTCATTTTTGTTCGCCTTTATATAGGCTTTTAATTCATGCAGTTCCTGTTTCAATGAGGCAAGTTCTTCTTTCATCGTTTTTGCTGATTTATCCTTCTCAATCAGATGCAATGTCAGCTCCTCCACTTTTTCCAGCAGTTTCCGGTTCATTTCGCCCAGCACTATGCCATTGGCTTCGGCCTCATCGGCTGTAGGCATTCCTGGCAAATGGCCATGCGACTGGATATATTCGTCCACCTCCGCGAGAGTCGGCAATACATAGCCTTTCTTGAATACATAGTCCGGCCAGTTGGCCATCTCTACTTTCACTTCCTTGGCCCGAATATTACCATTTACGGAAAGCCGTTCTGTGGGAGATGACGTTCCGATACCGACATTGCCCGTAACGATAAACCGACTCACGTCCTGTCTTGCTACCATATTTGAATGATAATCTTGTACATTGCTAAGTAAATCGTGATTTCTTGGCTGCCCATTGATTTCATAGGTTACTGCTTTTAGGCTTTCGCCGCTAGAACGTACCCGGCCTATAAAAAAGATGCCTTCTTTATGATATTGACCGGTGTAAGGAATATCCAACGCGAGATACCGTTTACCGTTATACGTACAAGTCTTCAGTCTCCATTCAGTATTAGACTCGTTATAGGAATACAGAGAGGCCTTAATCGCGTTGTAGGCTGATCCAGAATTAACATTAACGATATTTAACCGGTGGCTTGCATTCTCGGTACCCCGGAGGGCTACTATCTGCCCCACAGCGTAGTTTGTGGACAAATTGCTTCCGTTATAGATTTCGTGCAACAAGATGAGCGTTTTGGAATACGCCTGATTATAATCCAAAGGAATGGATACCGACTTGTAATAACCGTCTATCGTGGTGCTTTGAGCAAAGCTTCCGGTACTCCAACCTAAAAGCAAAATAAAAAGCAAACAATTTTTTTTCCTATCCAGTTTTCGGGTGTAATTTTTACGTAGTTTCATATTCTTATACGATATAAATTTCGTCTTTAATTAGCATCGCCCCTCAAAACAACGCCCTCACTTTATCATACATCCGGCTGAACAAGCTTCCTTCCTCCATACTTACTTCTTTGCCCCTCCGGTAGCGCCGAAGCACATGGGTTAGGCTGTCGCCGCTTGCATGGTGTGTCCTGATAATGCCATCAAACCCACCATCTTTCAACCGGCCGCTCTGCTGCAAATGACCTGTTTCACCATAAACAGAAAATTTCCCCGTTTCAGAACCGGCTTTCCAGCGTGATACTTTCCGCAGCACCCCCCGCTCGTCCCAATATTGCCACTTGCCAGATTTCAGCCCATATGTGTAGCTGCCTAGTACTTTTAAGCTTCTATTTGCGTATCGCTCCAGATACTGGCCATGCAGCGGCTGGCCGTGGTATCCGCCCTGCGTCACATAGATACTATCGCGGTAATAAGTATGATAGGCTACATGCGGCTCGGCTCCACCGACGTACGTTTTGCGTGTGAACCTCACCTCAATAAAGCCTTCATCCGTGCGCAGTAATGCGCTGTTTTGGTACGGTATAGCATCCTCCAAATAGCGTTGGCCCATTGCAGGACAAATGGCAGACAAGCACGCCCAACAGACCAGTAATACATATCGTCTTTTCATATACTTCTCAATTATTGCCCTGCATCGCGATGGTGCCCACCTGCCCTTGATGGCCTATGGTTATTGCATTCCTGGCCAGGGTAAGCAGCGTAAACCCTTCGGCCCCATCCCCGGGTTTAAGCATATATTCCTTGCCGTTGATACTTACCAGCGCAATGGTCCTTCCGCTGGCACTGTTGTTTACAGAACCCAGGTACTGCACTTGCGCCCAGTCGATATAGGGTACTTCTTCCACATATTCGTATTCACCCTCCATGGGTATGTCATCAGCCTCCATGCCATAGGTTTCCGGCACACTTTCCAGAAATGGGTCGCGATAGTCAAGCAGCAAGCTATCATCCGTAGGCGCCCTCTCAGCGGTCTGTTTAGGAGGCATCACCGGTGGCAGCGGCATGACATTGTTTTCATCTCCCAAACCGGAAAAAACACGGTAGAAAATTGCCCCCCACAGCAATACGGCAAGCGCCAACAGCGGATAGGTCAGTTTCCGTTTCATCGCTAATTCCTGACAATAAAACTTCGCCAACTGCTGTATCCACTCTCATTCCCGGCCCGGTCCGTCGCCCGCACCCGCCACAGGATACGCTCGCCCCTCGCTCCCGCATCAAAGACATGGGAGGTACCCTCCAGCCGCCGCGGAAACTGCTCATTGAACAACGTCGAGTCGCTCTTATACACATATAGCTGATAAGCCGCTGCATCCCCGCTGCTATTCCACCGCAGGGTTACCGGACGG
Organism: Parapedobacter sp. ISTM3; assembly: GCF_016533505.1. NCBI lineage: Bacteria > Pseudomonadati > Bacteroidota > Sphingobacteriia > Sphingobacteriales > Sphingobacteriaceae > Parapedobacter > Parapedobacter sp. ISTM3. The sequence continues at coordinate 40,882 of NZ_JAENGN010000023.1, forward strand.
TTTACCTGTGCACCGTTGGATGGCGAGGCCAGCGCGGGAGCTGGCGGAGGCGTCTCGTCGTACAAAAAACTACGCATTGCCGACCATCGCGATTGTGCGGTATCATTTTCTGCACGGACCCGCCACTGGTACCGCTGCTCATCGGGCATTTCAAATGTAAATGACGTTCCATCAATCACCCGTTCAAAGAGCAGCTCCTCCTCATCCGCAAATCCGGCGGTATCTATCTGCAAGCGATAGTTCTTCGCACTGAATATGCCCTGCCAGCTGACTTCCACTTCGCTCTGATTGGTTATGAAGTTGTTCGGCGGGCTTACCTGCAATACGGTTTGCGTGCTCAGCGCTGCTTCGTGTATGATGAACGACCGCGTAGTGTAGGCCGTGCTGCTGCTGCCATTAAGCGCCTTCACCCGCCACTGGTATGTCCCCGGTTGCAGACTGATGCTGAACAGTGTCCTGTCCAGCGTAGTGTCCGCATGAAAAATCGTCACCGAGTCGAATGAGGGTGATGCCAATTGCAGCCGGTATTGCAAAGCATGGTCAAGTGGTTCCCAAAGAAAATTGATGACGTACACGTTGGTTTCCGCGTCCTGACCGGGTGAAAGCAGCTCCAGCTCACTATCCGCAACAGATTCCTCAAAGAAATCCGAGCAAGCGGCCAGCATGCACAGGATTATCGGCAAGATCATCCATCGACAAAAAACATGTATTGGTTTCCTTTTAGCAATCGTTCCCATATCCAGTTAGTTATTGATTAGCCAGCCTTACCGTGCGCAGTTGCAGCAGCAACTCGGGCTTGCGGGTCGTGGCATTGGGTTGTTTTATAAATGATGCGCTCAAGAGGTTGATGCCCTGCTCCCGTTCCACATCCTGTAGCAGTTGCAACAAAGCCATGAAAGCACCTTCCAGCTGATATTCCGTATAATTGATATGCAACGTTTCCGTACCCAGCCGCTCCGGAGCAGGCAGGCTGCGTACATTCACCCGGTGGCCGTGGGCCATGGTGGCCAGTCGCTCGGGCTCAGCAAACGTGGTGCCTTCACGCATACCTGCAGCCGCCCCCGGCTCAAATAGCGCACCTACTTGCCGGGCCTTCACCTTGAGCTGGGCCAGCACTTGCATATTCGCTTGCCGTGCGGCTTCACCCGCCTGCAATGCTTGGTACTCTGCGCGCAGGCGCAACGTCGGCTTCACGGCCAGCTGGTAGCAGGCCAACAAAAACAGCAGCGCAGCCCCCCACAGCAAGCGGTTTTTTGTCTTCCAATTGTACTGGTTGAAGCGTTGTATCATGGTTTCAATGTCAAGGATAAAATAAACGTACCCACACCATGCTGCCCGTCAAACCTATATTCTTCGATTTTCGCCGTTTCGCAAAAAGACAGTCCGCGTACATCCATCACCCAGCCATTCAGCGCGGGCATATCGGTACAGGTGCCCTTGATGCGGATAGCCGACGGTGTGTGCACAGGCCGCCTGTGCTTCCGGCTCAGCCCTTCATCTCTTGGATACATGGCCATTTCGTTGAGCAGTATACCCGAAGGCAATTCCGCCGCGATACGATCAGCCATATATGCCATGCCCCAACGTGGCGAATCCGTATGCCAAAGTCCTTCCAGTAAGGTCTCCCGTTCGGCAGCCTGTTGCCGCAGTACGTCTATTTCTTTTTGGAGCGCCAATGCGTCACTGCCTGCAAACCCCGCAACCATATCGTTATAGTGCGCAAATAAAAACGCATTGGCCAGCAATACTATGAGGAAGAAAGCCATCAAAACAACGCCCGAACGCCTGAATGCCCACTGTTGGCGGAAGTCCGCGGCCCGCTCCTGTACAGCACGCATCGGCAGTTGTGCAACCTCAATCTCACTTATTGCCGCAAAAGCCGCAGCAAACGCCGGCACCACCCATTCGTTCAGCTGCTCTCCCGCAACGTTTACCCGCTTGCCCACAGATGCTTGTTCCTCAGGCAGCAACTCATACCCGGCAAACGCCCCCTTGTTCAGCAGCAGCCGATGCCTGCCGAAGATAAACTCGTCCCCCTCATATAAAAGATAGTCGTTGAACAGCTGGACGGCAAACGGCCCTAAACCAAGGCCCAACAATACCAAGCCATGTGCGGCCAGTTGGGCGATAATATCATCCACAACCTGCCTGCGTACCACAGACACCATGGTACACGCTTCCAGTTCAGCCCGCTGTATGTAAAAATCATCCGGCCTCGCATTGGGCAGCACCTGCTTCAGCAAACCATCACCTACGGCATGCTGCGCCCCAGCAATTGCCCGATGAACAACACCTTTACCACTTATAGTCAAGACAATGGGTACCGCCATTGACACTTCTTCTTTAATAGCATTGAAGGACATGATCCCATGCGAACCACGCAGGAAATGTACGGTTGCACCCGTGCGCTTCACCGTAGCCAGGTTAGCTACGAAGCGCCCGCCCTCCGCCAATAGCAGCTCCACTCCCGTCAGTTGCGGTATATGCCTGAGGTATGAGCCAATCGTTGCAATCATGGTGTTACTGATAAATGATAGTCGGCTTGATGAAAACCACAGACACAATTTTATTGCGCCCCTTGCTACGGCTGCTGAACAGCCATTTCAATCCCGGAAGACGTGATAGCACCGGTATCCCCGATGAATTGTCAGACGATTCAAAGCGTTCAATGCCCCCCAGTACCACCGTCTCTTCATTACGCACCCGGAGAATGGATTCAAACTTGCTTGTTGTACTTGGTGGGGGCTCGTCAATCGGCGTATTCTGCGTAAAGTCCGAAATATCGATGTTGATGTTCAACGTCACCTGCTCATCACCGGACACGATGGGTTTGATATTGATGGTCATATCGGCATTTACCTCCTGGTATTGTTCCGTTACCACAGTCTGCGGATTCAGTGACCCCATCACATTCTGGGTAGAAAGCCGGTAATACCGGGTATTGCCGATGCTGAGCGAGGCCGTATGCCCATTGAGCGTGGATAGTTTGGGCACCGACCGCAGTTCCACATTGTTATTATCTTCCAGCGCGCTCAATGTGACGTAGAAATTGGGGGTCACCCGCCCCAAGTTAAACGAGCCTGTCCCGATACGGGATAAGAAATCGTTGATGGAAGCGGCCCCAAATGTGTAATCAATACCCGGGAGCACCTTCCCGCCGGTACGCACACTGTCGGACACTCCCGCCGTGATGCCTGTTTTGATACTGTAACCCTTTCGGATGTCCAGCATGGTCACCTCGATGAGCACCATCGGCACGCGTGTATCCAGCTTGCGCACGATAGTCGCTATTTCATTGACCTGCGGTGCAGGCCCGGCCACAAGCAGCGTATTTTGTTCCCTAAACTCCTTGATTTCCACGCCCTGCCGCCACTCCGCCGGAATCATTGCTTGAATTGTATCAATTGAACGGTTTTGCAGCTGGATGACCTGCATCTCCCGTAAGCCCTCCAGCCTGCGCTCACCGATAAGGTAGATGTCATTTTCTTTCTTGTGAGAGTACGAGGTACCCCGCAACAATGCACCCAGCAGCGCTTCAAAGCTAACCTGCCGCAGTTTGGTCGTAATGGTACCTTGCAGCGGGCTGAACAGGAAGTAATTGGCGTCCACCTGGTCGGCTGCGTACCGGATGATTTCTTCAATCGGCGTATTGTTTGCCTCCACACTGAGCAAGGGAACGGAATCCTGTTCCGTACTACCTTGCCGCTCCACATACAAGTTGCCGGCTTGCCCTTCCATACCGCCTTCTGTTGGAGCCGCAAGCGGCATCCTTCGGGTAGCTAACTCCGCTTCGCTGTTGATGTAGTTTTCTTCACGCTGTCCGAGGGGTAAAAACACGAATGCCCCATCGGCTGTTTCCGCAAGTTTCAGCTGATTGTTGAATGCCAATTGGCGTAGCGCCGGCACCAGCTCCATATGCTGCACATATAGCGTTACAAGTTTGTCTTTCAACTCGTTTGTGACAATCACATTCGTACCCGTCTTTTGCGTAACCGTGCGTGCCACGCTGACGAGGCTGTCATTTTCCAACGAAAGCGTAAGCTGGCCAAGGTCAGCGTTATAATCGGCGTTGATGGGCTTAGGCATTCTGTATGCCTGCGGATTGAGCTGGCGGACTGACAGAATGGTGCCAATGAAACCGATATCCAGATCATATTCCTGGGCGACAAACAGGAGGATATTCAACGCCGTTTCTGACTGGAAATTATTATAAATGCGCGCCTCAATACCCGGATCAACATTGATGTTCAAATTTGCCGCTTCGGCCAACGCGCGCAGGAATTCCTGTGCCGAGGCGCCGGACACCGAAAGGGACACCCGCTGGTTGATGCCGGGCAGTTGTACGGCCAGGTCGTTGAGCCGCTGTTCCAATTGAGCTATCCGATCCAACTGCTGGGCGATTCCCACCATTGGAAGCAAGATTGCCATACAATACAGGCCGATGTAGGCGACGGATAATCGTAATGTTTTCCTCAAGTTATCGCTATTTATTTTACTGTCCATTAATTGGTTTTGTTCAAAGACTCCAATTGATCTACCCGCACAAGCACATCTTTTAGCTGCTTATCTTTTTCAATCAAATGCAACGTCAATTCTTCCACCTTTTTCAGCAGCAGCAGGTTCATTTCGGCGAGGTCCAGGCCGTCGCGCTCAATGTCCATCGCCGAAGGGATTTCCGGCAGGTGCCGGTGTTCCTTTACATAAGCTTCCACGTCGGCCAATGCAGGCAGGTCATACTCCGGTGCAAACACGTAGTCCGGCACGGAGATGTCCGTCTTTACCTTTACCTCCTTGGCCAGGATGTTGCCGTTTACGGCGAGCTTTGCTTGCGGATTGGATGTGCCGATGCCTATGTTTCCACTATGCCGAATCGTAAATTTGTCTTCGATACCGAATCGAGCGACAGTTGTAATCGCCCTTTGGTTTCCGCCCCCGGCAGGCAAAGTGCCCGTATATAAGGTAGCCACGCGCCAGCCGTAGTTGTCGGAAATCAAACGCACATCACTAACCGTGGTCAAAAAATTAACTTCAATGTAGCTGTTCGTACCATCGTCCGTGATACGGACAGCATTCCAATATTGCGTAGTTGGACTATCCGAATTGACCCGTATCCCGGCGCCGTTACTCCAGTCATGGAACCAATCGACAGTGGTAAAAATCGGTTGGTAATCCATACCCACTGTATAAAGCGTTACTCGTCCAAACCCCCGGCCGTTTTGGCCCGATATATGGGCTATCCGTTTCCAACCCATCGTTCCCGAGGTTGCTGATCCGGATGTCTGTGCTATGGCCCAGTTGGTAATCAGGCACAAAATCAAAAAAAGAAAGATTTGTTTCATCGTATATGATTGGGTTATTGAATTGATACACCAGTGTTCTCTTCTAATTGCCTCATCCGTACTTCCATAGCGTCGTTTCTTTCTATTAGTCTATCATTAACTTTATTTAATCGGATGATGTGCAACGTCAGTTCCTCCACCTTTTTCAGCAGCAGCAGGTTCATCTCGGCGAGGTCCAGGCCGTCGCGTTCAATGTCCATCGCCGAAGGGATTTCCGGT
>NZ_JAENGN010000024.1:0-42624 GCF_016533505.1 Parapedobacter sp. ISTM3
CTATATAACAATTTCATAACATCAACTTCGCGTTAACCAAATAGCTGTTCTAAATTTTTGCAGTTGCATGGAAGCGACTTTGGCTATCGTTCAGGGAGACGAGCAGGTCTTCGAGAAGGTATTTCAACAATACCACGAGCGCCTTTATTACTATATCCAGAAACAGATTGGTTCGGATTTCGTGGCCGAGGAAGTGGTGCAACTGACTTTCATCCGCCTGTGGCAACGGCGAAGCAAACTGGATCCGGCCATTCCACTGGCATCCCAGTTGTTTCAGATCGCCAAGTCGGTACTTATTGATGAGCTCCGTAAGGAGCAGGCCCGGTTGAAATACGCCCAGGAATCAGCACATACTCCGTTTACCGATAGCCTTATCGACGCGATAGAAAATAAAGACTTGCTGCGTCACATCCAGCAAGCCATTGCCTCATTGCCGTATATGCAGCAAACAATTTTCAACCTCAGCCGCGAACAGGGACTCACCCATAAAGAGATTGCTGACTTGTTTTCCATATCCCCTAAGACTGTCGAAAACCACATTGCCAAGGCCTTGCGCCACCTCAAAGAATCGTTGTTGACCTTCTTGCTTTGACACCTGTGTTAACTAATTATTAACCGGTAGGGGATAAGGCCTCGACAGCCGTATTATCGGTATGAACGGTGAAGAACAACAGGATAACCTGAGCAGGCATCCGGCCGATAAGCGGAAAAAACTGCTGCGTACACTGCTGGACGAAAAGCAGCCGCTTGGCGACCATTTGCTGGGAGAAGATGATTGGGAATCATTTCAGCAAGTGGACCGCTTGCCCGAAGCGACACGCGTACGGATAGCCAATGCGGTAAAACAGGGGATATCCCAACAGCGCGGTAAAGTTTTTCAGTTTTATCTTCCGGGCTGGTATGCCGTCGCGAGTATGCTGCTGGTCGTGGGCGGCCTCTCACTTTTCTGGAAAATACAGGCACATCGATGGGCAATACGCGAACAACAACGCTTGGCGGCCATGGAATTGCCGGTAATCCCCGCTTGGAAAACCGTATCCAATGATACGGCCACCGTGATGCATGTTGTGTTGGCCGATCGATCCAAGGTGTCGTTGCACAAAGGAGCCAATATACGCTTCAAGGAACCGTTTGATGCAGATCGGCGCGATATCCAGCTACGGGGGAAAGCCCGGTTTGATGTAGCCCGTGATACCGCGCGGCCTTTCACGGTTTTGGTGGGCGGCTTTGCTACGACGGCATTGGGTACATCGTTTACCGTGGATGCTTCGGCAGTGGATGGCCGGGTGCAAGTGTGGCTGCACAGCGGAAAGGTGAAGCTTTGGCACACCGATGAGCATCATGAGGAACAGTATTTGTCGACACCGGGTGCCCGTGGTGCCTTCGACCTGCGACACGGCATCTCGAAGCCTGCGGTGAGCAGACCAAAGAACAATAATACGCGTCCGTCGATCACGCGCAATGGGACGGTGCTGGCTATTCATAACATGGCACTGGACAATGTGATAACGCGTCTTGCCAAGGAGTACGATGCCCATATTGATTTCGATCGGCAGGCCTTGGGCAAAGTGTCTTACACAGGTACGGTAGATATACAACAGGAACGGTTGGAGCAGGTGTTGCAAATCATATGTGCACTCAACCACCTTAAACTCGAACGGACAGACGAACAGCATTATCGCATAATTATTCAATAAGCTATCCGGTAGCAAGGATGACAAACGCCTCAGTTGGGGCGTACGGGGAAGAGTATGGTCAATTTTATCATTATAAACAACGATTCGTATGCAAAAACAAAAACAAAAATGCAGGATGAGACAATTTTTTATGCTGCTTATCCTGTCAATGGCAAGCCATTGGGGCATTGCACAGCAAGCAGCGATGGTCAATGGCATTGTGCAGGACGCTACGGGCGAACCGATCGCTGGAGCAACGGTAAGGGTGGTCAATGAGGCAGCAAACATCGATCGCCAGACATCAACGGATAAACAGGGGCTGTTTCAATTCGAACAACTCCCAGAGGGCGGTCCGTATGCTTTTGTCGTCTCCTCGTTGGGGTATGAGACGCAACGGCTCGAAGGCTATCGTGTCGTCCGGGGCGAACGTATCTCCTTGGCTATAAAACTACAGGAGGGTACCACCGAGTTGGACCAGATTGTCGTGGTCGGCTATGGCAATACCAAGCGAGAAAACCTGGTCGGCGCCGTACAATCCGTGAATGAGGACGATTTCAACACCGGGGTGTTCAGCTCGCCTGGACAACTTTTGCAGGGTAAGGTTGCCGGATTAAATATCACCAAGAGTGGCGACCCGAACAATCGTGGAGCGATTATCCTGCGCGGGCCGTCTACCTTGCGCGATGGTGCCCAGGAGCCGTTTTACGTGATTGACGGTGTGCCGGGGGCTTCCATTGATCTGGTTGCTCCGGATGACATTGTCAGTATCGATGTGTTGAAGGATGCATCCTCTACCGCAATTTACGGCGCGCGTGCGGCAAACGGGGTGATCATGATTACGACCAGAAAGGCTGCGATGGGGCAAACCCGCCTGTCTTATAGTGCGTATACCGCTGCTGAGCAGGTGTCGAATGCCATCGAAATGTTGAGCGGGCCGCAGTTGCGCCAATACCTCGAAGCGAACGGAAGGTCGCTGGCTGCCAGCGATGACGATGGCAGTGATACCGATTGGCAGAAGGAGGTGAGCCGTACGGGCGTTTCGCACAACCATAACCTGTCGTTCATGGGCACTGCTGCCAAGACGGCTTACGGTGCGAGCATCAACTACCTCAGTAACGAAGGCATTATCCGGGGTACATCCCTGGAGCGGTTCAACCTCCGTACGAATATCCAGCACCGGCAGTTTGACGACCGCCTGAAGCTAAATTTTTCACTGGTAAACAGCATCACCAACACCGAGGATGTGCATGATCTGGTCTACTCCAATATGCTCAAATACCTGCCCACGGTGGCGGTGAAAAAGCCCGATGGTACCTACTCGGAAGACTGGTCGCGTACGCGTAACTACCTGAACCCCGTATCGCTTATTGACAACAATAGCTTTGATGGCAAGGTGAAGACCCTGCTGGCCAGCGGGCAAGCTGAAGTGGATATCTTTGATGGATTGAAATACACACTGAATATCTCGGCGCAGGACGAGCAGGTAAGTAACAACATTTATTACAACAGCCTGTCCGGATTGTATCAGAATGCCAACGGAAGGGCAGTACGCAATACGGTAAACAACACCAAGCGGATACTGGAGACGTACCTGAATTATGACCGCTTGTTTGGTGCACACGAGGTGAAGCTCTTGGCCGGATATTCGTGGCAGGAAGATAAGTTCGGCGACGGCTTCCAGACGTCCAATCAAGGGTTTGTGAGCGATGACCTCGGGTACAACAATCCCGGGCTGGGTGATCCACCGGCGGGCGTTCCGGTAGATTATGGCAATATGCGGATACAAACGCAGCGAATTATCTCATTTTATGGGCGGGCAAACTATTCCCTTCATAATAAATACCTCTTGCAGGCGTCTATCCGCAGAGACGGATCTTCCGCTTTCGGCACAAACAATCGCTGGGGCTACTTCCCGGCGGTGTCAGCGGGATGGTTGCTGCACAATGAAGGGTTTATGGGGGATGCAACGGCGGTAGACCTGTTGAAACTGCGGGCCGGCTACGGTGTATCGGGCAACTCACAGGGATTTGATGCATTCACCGCCACGCTGCTGTACGGCTCGGCACAGCGATTTTATTATGACGGTAGTTTCATCAATGCCATTGGGCCATTCCAGAATGCCAACCCCGACCTGAAGTGGGAACGGACCGGCATGTTGAATATTGGCGTGGATTTCGGCTTGTTTAACGGCTTGGTGTCCGGTTCAATAGACTGGTATGACAAGCGGACATCTGATTTGATATGGACGTACCCGGTATCCACCACGCAATATTTCGTCAACCAATTGACCGCCAATGCCGGGGAAGTGAAAAATACCGGTGTGGAAGTGCTGCTCAACGCAGCGCCATTGCGCAATAGCAATTTCACGTGGAGGACTTCCCTGAATTTTTCCCACAATACGAACGAGCTGATATCGCTATCGAATGACAACTTCGAACTGCCGTTAATCTACACCGCTTACCTCGGCGGCAAAGGCCAGTCGGGCAACTCGTCGCAGATTGTACAGGAAGGCTATCCCATCGGCACGTTTTATACCTGGCGATATGCGGGCAAAAATGAAGAAGGCGTAACATTGATCTACGACCGGGAAGGCAATCCGACCACGGCACCGACATCAGACGATTTCGCTTTTGCAGGCAATGCGCAGCCGAAATTTATCTACGGATGGAACAACACCTTCCGGTATAAAAATTTCGACTTCAACTTTTTCCTGCGGGGCGTGTCGGGCAATAAAATCATGAACGCTACGCTGGCCGATCTGAATAGCCCCGGTGAAGCGACGTTTTCGAACATACCGGTCTTTACCTTAGACGAAGCGGCCAATGACAACAATGCCTACCTGCTGTCTGATCGGTATATCGAAAGCGGCTCATACCTCCGGCTGGACAATGCGACATTGGGGTATACGTTTAAGCTGAAAAACGCGTCCACGTTGCGGCTCTATACATCCGGTAACAACCTGTTTGTTATCACCGATTACCGGGGTATCGATCCGGAAATCAACATGGGCGGGCTTACCCCCGGTATTGACAACGGAAATTACTACCCCAAAACGCGCTCGTTCATTTTTGGCTTGAATGTGATTTTTTAATAGATAACTAAGGAGATAATACGATGAAGAAATCGATGAAAATATGCGCTGCACTGCTCTTGATGGGCGCAGCTTCCTGCACCGATTTGGATGTGCCTATCGAATCGGAATACACACCCGGCAATTTCCCCACCACGCCCGAATCGTTTGTGGCAGCCACCGGCCCCATATATACGCAGCTTCGCTCGCGGTACGCCGTGGATTACTGGCGATTGCAGGAACATTCGACCGATGCAGCCATCATCCCCGCGAGAGGGGGCAACTACGACGATGGCGGTCGCTTCCGGACATTGCACTACCATACATGGAATCCGGACCACATCATTGTGAAGGATGTCTGGGAGTGGGGGTTCGGCGGTATCAATACCTGCAACCGGATACTCAACTTGTTTGAGTCGGCCCCTGAATCCGAAACCAAGGCGATGACCGTGGCTGAAGTACGGACGATGAAAGCTCTCTTCTACTTTTTTATGATGGACCTCTTCGGCAACATTCCCATCATCCGGGCGTTTGGCGAAACCGATGCACCGGCAACCGCGCCACGTGTGGAGGTGTTTGCTTACATCGAGGAAGAATTGAAGGCGGCCTTGCCCGACCTGTCAACCACGGTGGGGCAATTGACCTATGGGCGTCCCACCAAGTTTGCGGCTTATGCATTGCTACAAAAACTGTATCTGAATGCGGAGTATTACACCGGTACGCCACGTTACGTCGAATCGGTAGAAATGGGTGATCACATCCTTGCTGAAGGGCGGTATAGTCTTGATGCCGATTACATGAGCATCTTTGCCCCTGACAATGGGGCGCAAATCCAGGAAACAATCCTTGCGGTGCCTTACGACGCCAACGTAGCGGAAGGAAATCACTTCAATCGCTACGGCCTGCACACAGCCATTCAGGAAAAATATGAGCTGCCTTTCAGGCCAAGCATTGCGCTAAGCACCATTGCCGACTATTATGCGCTGTTTAATCTGGAGGGCGATGTGCGCAACGATACGTGGTTGGCTGGTAAGCAATACAACTGGGACGGCACGCCAATCACCATCAGCACCACAAAGAAGGGGCTCGATGAGACCTATGAAGGTGCCGATGGCACGGCACCTATCGAATGGCATCTCGAATTTACGCCCGAAATGCCGTTGCGGTTTCCGGCAACCATGGATATCGGAAATGATGTGCTGGGACAAGCGCGGGGTGTACGTTCCATCAAATACTATCCCGATAAGAATGCGAATCCGAGCACGCGCTATCAAAACAACGACATGCCGGTATTCCGGTTGGCAGACGTATACCTGATGAAAGCAGAAGCTATCCTCCGCGGGGCGGCTGCCACAGCTGTCAATGGCGAATTGCAAACGCCTGCGCTACTGGTCAATAAAATCCGTGAACGGGCGCACGCGCCGCTGGTGGAAAGTGTATCTCTTGGCGAACTGCTGGATGAACGCGCACGGGAACTGGCGTGGGAGGGCTGGCGCCGGAATGACTTGATTCGCTTCGGTAGATTTGAAGATAGCTGGGGATATAAAACGGACAGCAATCCTAATATGCGCCTGTACCCGGTACCCACGAGCGAACGCACGCTCAATCCGAACCTGGATCAGAATACCGGGTATCAATAACCGCGCGCAAAGACATAGATGTTTAGTCGTTCGTTAACACGGGTTTAATATACCCGTGTTAACTTTGTAATATCATGTTAACTTTGTGATATGGCAAATGTACGACGGACAGGACCTGTTTTTTTGCGGCATGTGCCGGATGACTCCCATCTATTCAGGCCGTTGCCCCATCCGACGGGCGTATACCCTTATCGGTTAAACATACGTGACGTACTGCGTAGTAGAGACGAACGGTTGGCGGAAGGCATGAGTTTTCACATGATTGGCGACACGGGTAGCGTGCGGCACTCGGCGTTTCAATCGTTAATTGCTTCGGCAATGACACAACAGGCTCATAACGATGGGCCAGCCTGCGAGCGGCCGGCATTTTTGTTTCACTTGGGGGATATCGTGTACAATCATGGCGAGGCCCGCGAGTATGCGAAGCAGTTTTTCGTACCTTATGAAGACTATCCTGGGCCGATATTTGCCATTGCGGGCAATCATGATGGCGATGTCAATCCGGGCAGCGACCTCCTTTACCAGAGCTTGGACGCGTTTATGGATGTGTTTTGCGATACCTATCCACGCAAGGTCATATTTGGGAATGGCAGTAAGCGGCTAAGCATGGTACAGCCCAATGTGTATTGGGCTTTGGAAACGCCGCTCGCTCATTTCATCGGGCTCTATGCCAATGTCATGAAGCACGGTGCTATTACCGCCGAGCAACAGGATTGGTTTGTGGAAGAACTTCGTTATTCAAATAGCCTGCGCCCGGATAAGGCTGTCATCGTCTGTCTGCATCATGCTCCTTATTCTGCGGATACCAACCACGGGTCCAGCCCGGCGATGATTGCGTTTCTTGAACATGCATTCAAGTTGGCCGGCGTGAGGCCTGATATCGTTTTCAGTGGGCATGTGCACAACTATCAGCGGTTTACCAAGTCTTATGAAGACGGCAGCGTACTGCCTTATATCGTGGCTGGCGCTGGTGGTTATGCCGATTTGCATCCGATTGCCCCTTTGGGTGATGTACGCGTGGAAGACGGCCATCCAGCCATCCATCAGGTGAGGCTGGAAAATTACTGTGATGACCGCTACGGTTTTCTCAAAATCAGTGTCAAAAAGCTGGAAGAGGGCCTACAGTTGGTGGGCGAATACTATACGCTTGCCCAGGAAGCCATCTCCCTGGAAAAGCCGGAAGCTACATTGTTCGAACGGTTTGTGGTGCCTTTTCATTCGGCTGTCACCGCGGGGGCGAGCCGGGCATCTGTAAATTAGACACGCGAACAGATCGCTGCGTAGCTATGGGGTGTAACTTAACAATAAGGTAGCATAAGATTAATGTTTAATTGGCGATTAGGCCGTTTCTTTGTCTGCCAGAAACTAAAAGTGATTCCATGTTGAAAAAACTAATTCTAACTTTTCTTTCGCTGTTTTGCGGTATCCTGTTATACGGCCAATCGGTCGTAACGGGGTATGTCTATGACGATGCAAACGGTAATGGCCGGCGCGATCGCCGCGAGCAAGGTATTTCGGGCGTTTCGGTAAGTAATGGCGTGCAGGTGACGAAAACCGATGAAAGCGGGCGTTATGAGCTGCCCGTAGGGGCTGATAACATCATTTTTGTAATTAAACCGTCGGGATACGCCGTGCCCGTAGATGAAAACAACCTTCCTCAATTTTATTATATCCATAAACCGAATGGTTCGCCGGCATTGAAATACGGTGGCGTAGCGGCTACCGGAGCACTGCCGAAAGCTGTTGATTTCCCGTTGACGAAGCGGGAGGAGCCTAACGATTTTACCGCTTTGATTTTCGGTGATCCACAACCTTATACGGATGAGGATATGGAAAACTTCAATAGGGGTGTGGTAGCCGAAGTGAAGGCTATACCAAATGTTGCCTTTGGGCTGAGCTTGGGCGATCTGGTTGGCGACAACTTGTCGATGCACGAAGCGTACCGGAACACCGTGGCGCAGATTGGCGTTCCCTGGTATAACCTGATGGGCAATCATGACATGGATTACGATGCTCCTGCCGATTCGTTGGCCGATGAGACTTATGAAGCGAGTTTCGGCCCGGCCAACTACGCGTTTAATTATGGCAACGCGCATTTCATTGTACTCGACGACATCCTGTATCCAGACCCGCGCGATGGCAGTGGCTACTGGGGCGGCTTTCGCAAAGACCAACTGGATTTTGTGGAAAACAACTTAAAGCATGTAAGTACGGATAAACTGATTGTGCTGGCCTTCCATATTCCACTGTTGCACAACAATGAAGATGCATTCCGTGATGCGGATCGCCAACGGCTGTTCGATTTATTGAAAGACTACCCCTATACGTTGTCCATGTCGGCCCATACGCATTTGCAGCGCCAGAATTTTTATGGCCGCGAGGCAGGCTGGCGCCAAGACAAGCCACACCACGAATATAATGCAGGTACGACCTCGGGTGATTGGTATTCCGGCGAGCTCGATGAACGTGGCGTGCCGGTATCGACCATGCGCGACGGTACACCCAAGGGGTATGCTTTTCTTCGCATCAGTGGCAATCAATATGTCATTGATTATAAGGTTGCAAACGAGCCGAACGAGTTCCAGATTAAGCTCTTCCATCCGAAAGTGGTTGCACAGGGGCGTAGCACCTCGTCGGGCATATTTGCCAACTTCTTCATGGGACACGAAGGCAACAAGGTGGAGTACCGTGTCGGCAACGGCGATTGGAAGCCCATGAACTACGTCGAAGCACCGGACCCCGATTTTGTACGGTTGCTATACCGTTGGGATACGACGGAGGAGTTGATGCCCGGGCGCCGGCCGTCCAATGCGGTGAATAGCACCCACCTTTGGCGGGCGAATATCCCGACCAATTTGCCTGTAGGTGAACATCGTATTGAAGTGCGCGCCACAGATATGTTTGGAAGGACGTTTACACAACAAAGTACCTATCGGCTCGCTGAACCGCCGATAGCGCAATAACCGATTTAGTTAATAATCAACTTAGTGCCGCCCGTATACCTTGATGAGGTGACGGGTGGTTTTTTTTGGGAGATCATAGGCTTAAACAAATGCCTTCCAGTCGCTAGCCGAAGTATAGTCATTGATTACTTGCGCCCGGCTATCGAGGTAAAAATTGGATACCAAATGGGCAATGTCCATGCTTAGGTTTTCCAGGCATCCCTCCACCAAATCGCTGCGGAACCCTTTATCCGCTAGGGATAGCACATAACCCGCAGCTGTTGTGCGACTGATAATTTTGCCCAGATCGACCAGCTTACGCTGCGTCAGTACTTCCCCCGGCGAGAAATCAAGCGATTTCTTGAAATGGGGCGCAGCTTGTTTGGTGAGCTCGCCAGCAGACAGGTATTGGAACAGATTGTCTACTTTCGCTTTTTTCATTTTCTTGAGCAGGATATCAGCGATCTGTGTATACAGCATTTCGTTGGATCCTTCAAAAATCTGAAAGGGCCTGCTGTCTACGATGCCGCGGCCGGCAATGTGGCTGATTTTATAGCCATTGGCTCCCGACACCTGTAAGCATAATTGGGCAGCCTCCTGCATCAGGTCGGTTACCAGCGCTTTCATGGTATTGGCTTCCATACCCTCGGATGACAGATTATATTGTATACCACTGATTGCACTGCTCCGGGCGCACATGGCCGAGCAGATGGTATATGCAGATTGAATACGCGAGAGCTGAAATTGTACGGAGTCCAGTGCCAATAGGTTACCGCTGCCCACCATGCGCTGGCTGCAATGGCTTACCGCCTCATCCAGCATCCGCTTGATAAAGCCCATCCCCATGCCGGGAAATTGCATCCGGCTACGGTGCAGGATGTCAAGCATCATTTTTAAGCCGGTGCTTTCGGGTTGTAGCCGCTGGTTGGCCGGTACTTCAATGTCTATGTTATTCAGTCCATAGGGAATCATATACAGCCCGAGGTTGTTAAACAGCTTTTCTACGTTGATGTGTTGGGCAGGCTGGTTGTTGTCGCTGATGAAGAAATCGATATCGCGCGCCAACTCGCCGTTTGCCAATTGTTTGCGGGCAGTAACCAGCCAAAAATCGGCTTGTCCGGTAAGGCCCTGCCAATGTTTGGTGCCTTTGATATGATAACCCGATTCATGCGGCGTATAGGCCGTGCGCATATTGAGCGCATCGCTTCCATAATCGGGTTCGGTGATCATCAACCCGCCCATGCGCTGGTGTTTTAAAAACGCATCGAAAATAGGTGCTTTCACGTCAGCTGCGGCATACTTTGCGACAGGCTCCAAAAACAGGGCAATGTTGATGCCGAAGGTAAGTGATAATGGCAGCGACTCATACGAGGCCGATGCCAATAAAGCAAGGCATTCCTTCACAATAGCACCCCGCCCTCCGTAGGCTTCTGGTATGGCTACAGCAAGGGGGACCTCATCCATGATGCGCTTCCAGACGGCCGGAGGCAATCCGCGCTGTAAGCTAAGCTGATTGATGTCAGCCTCTTTATAAAATGCTTCATGCAGGGCTTTTTCAAACCGGGCAATGAAGTTGGGTAGGTTTTCGCCGTTATCCGGGTGT
The DNA here is from genome assembly GCF_016533505.1 of Parapedobacter sp. ISTM3. Taxonomy (NCBI): domain Bacteria; kingdom Pseudomonadati; phylum Bacteroidota; class Sphingobacteriia; order Sphingobacteriales; family Sphingobacteriaceae; genus Parapedobacter; species Parapedobacter sp. ISTM3. Next base: position 10,932 of record NZ_JAENGN010000024.1, read on the forward strand.
GCTTTCGAAGATACCAATGTATTAATTTAATTAGCTGGTCTGCATGCAAAACTAATGAATTTTGCTTGTCTTTTGGTATGTTTCTTTAGTTGTTTGCAGGAACGAGGTATTTCCGCGGAAAATGTGCGTTTGGAAAAATAATGATAAAAAATGGCTGATTTTCAATATTTTATTTTTATCTTTATCGCAATTAATAGTTTTATTCATTTTTTATTCAAAATGCCATGCAAGAAGGCGTAGTAAAATTTTTCAATGAAACCAAGGGTTTCGGTTTCATCACCCCCAATGACGGTGGACGTGAGATTTTTGTTCACTCATCAGGGTTGAAAGACCGTATCCGCGAGAATGACGATGTTTCATTTGAAGTCGCACAAGGCCAGAAAGGCCTAAATGCAGTAAATGTCAAATTGATCTAATCCATTTTTCAGATATTGTATAAAGCCATCCGGTAATTTACGCCGGATGGTTTTTATTTGTATCGGGTTGGGCAGATGCCCGTGCCCTTTGTTAAAAATCGTTAAACCTTCTTCCACGATGCCATTACCCAAGATCAAACCTGTATCTTCGGTAATTATTTATTATATCACATTCACATGTCTAAAATCAGTTTCAACAGCACAAACAAACCGTTTGCCAGCACGCTTCGCACGCGGGTGCACGATTATTTCAAGACTCACGGCCTATCCAGTACGGGAAACCGAAAACTATATATCAAAAGTATTTTGTTGGTGTCAATAGCCGTGGCGCTGTATTTGGCGCTACTTTTTCTCACCATGCCGATTTGGGTTTCTTGTGTGCTTTGTGTCCTCCTGGGGGTGACCTTTGCAACAGTCGGTTTCAATATCATGCATGAAGGCGGGCACCAGAGCTTTTCGAAGAAAGCCTGGCTCAATAATGTTTCTGCCTATACATTAAACATGCTCGGCGGCACAATCTATTTTTGGAAACAAAAGCACAATATCAGCCACCATACCTATACCAACGTGGATGGCCTTGATCACGACATCGACATCAAGTTTATGCGTATGCATGCGGATCAGCCCAGAAGATGGTTCCATCGCTTTCAGTTTGCCTATTGGTTTGTACTCTATGGGATATCGTATATCGCTTGGGTATTGTTTCAGGACTTTGAAAAGTATTTTTCCGGCAAAATGGGCATTAAAGCTGATAGGAAATCGATGCCGCTTCGCGAACACCTCATCTTCTGGGGTACAAAGCTGTGTTATGCCGGGGTATACCTTGTGATACCGATCTTCATGGTCGGCTGGTCAGCCTTACTGGGCTGGTTGATCGTTGGCGTTTCCTGTGGGTTTTGCCTGGCCGTGGTATTCCAACTGGCCCACGTCGTGGAGTCTACCCAATTTCCGGTGGCCGACGGGGATTCGGGAAAAATCGAACAGGAATGGATGGTTCACCAACTGAGTACAACAGCCAATTTTGCAACAGGCAGCCGGATAGTATCCTGGCTACTTGGCGGGCTGAATTTCCAGGTGGAGCATCACCTCTTCCCACGCATTAGCCACGTGCATTACCCAGCTATTAACAAGCTGGTAAAAGCGACATGTGAAGAATTCGGTGTTGTCTATTTGGAACACCGGACGATGGGACACGCGTTTGCCTCCCATCTCCGGCATATCTATCGTCTGGGCAGGAGCTAGATCTTTCGGACCGATTCGGCCTGTAGGCCGCGCGGACCTTTTGTTGCAGTATATTCCACTTTATCTCCGGTGGCTAAGGTGACGCCTGGCTCAGCCAGGCTTTTCACATGCACGAAAATACGTTCTTGTGACTGTTGGTTTGTGATAAACCCATATCCCTTTGCCGCGTCAAAATACGTGATGATCCCGGTGGGCAGCGCATCCGGATCGACCGGAGCTTCCTTTGGCGTGTCGATGACGATATCTTCCACGGCTATTTTCTTGACCTTTTTGGGGTCCGGTGGTGTGGAAGAAATGTTGCCGTTTTCATCCACATACGCAATCATGTCATCAAGGCTCTTGCCTTTGCTTGAGGGGTCATGCCGTTTTTCGTCCCTGCGCAGTTCTTTCTCTTTTCTTTTTTGAAGTTTCTTTTTTGCTCGTTCTTTTTTGTTGAATGTTTCTTGGGATTTTGCCATTTATGCTAATTAATAATTAAAGAAGTTGGTGTTTTACGCTGCGGAGACAGCTGGTTTGTTTTTTCGCTTTTTCTTCCGTTTTTTCGGGGCGCTGGTGGCCGAGGCCACTTGCCGTTGGGGCTTTGGCTGTATGTAAGACAGCATGCCGTCGGCAGGGAAAGGGTGATCATCTTTCCTGTCGATTTCTTTATTGATAAGCCGTTGGATCTGCCAAAGGTATTCCCGCTCATCTACATCGCAAAAAGACCACGCCCTGCCGCTGGCTCCGGCTCTGCCGGTCCGGCCGATGCGGTGTACGTAGGTCTCCGGCTCATTCGGCAGGTCGTAGTTGATCACCAAGTGCAGGTTGTCTACATCGATGCCACGGGCGGCAATGTCCGTGGCTACCAACACCTTGATGGCGCCCGTCTTGAAGCGGCTCAGCGCTTTTTGCCGCGCCTGCTGAGATTTATTGCCATGGATAGCTTCAGCCGTGATTCCCGTTTGGTTTAACTTCCTGGCAATTTTGTCCGCGCCGTGCTTTGTCCGTGAAAATACGAGGATATAGCCTGTTTTCTCCTGCTTGATAAGGTGTGCCAACAGCCCGATTTTGTCTGCTTTTGCCACCGGGAAAACCAGTTGGTCGATTTTCTCTGCCGTAGAAGATACCGGGTTGACGGTGATCCGCTCCGGGTTGGTAAGGATAGATTGGGCGAAATCCTCGATGTTTTTCGGCATGGTGGCCGAAAACAACAACGTTTGCCGGGTGGTAGGAATCAGTCCAATAATTTTCTTGATGTCTTTGATAAAGCCCATATCGAGCATCCGGTCGGCCTCGTCAAGTACCAGGTAAGCAATAGACGATAAGGAGACAGCACGTTGGTTCAATAGATCCAGTAATCGCCCTGGCGTGGCGACAAGGATTTCTGGATGTTTCCGGAGCATGCTGATCTGGTTATTGATTGATACGCCGCCGAATATAACAGCATGCTTAACCGGGGTCAGCGCTGCATATCCGTCGATATTCTCACCGATTTGTATTGCCAGCTCCCGGGTGGGCGCCAGAATCAGTACCTGTGGGCCCGCCGCCCTGTGCATGCGGTGATCCAGCAATAATTGGATGAGCGGCAGCGCAAACGAAGCGGTTTTGCCCGTTCCGGTCTGCGCACATGCCAGGACATCGCGTTTTCGCATGATGATGGGGATGGCCTGCGCCTGTATGGGCGTGGGTGTATGGTATCCCGCTTTTTCCAAAGCCGTTAATATCGGTTCAGAAAGATTGAAAGATGAAAATTGCAAATTATTCTTTTTAAAAGTGTTGAATGCATAACAACACCAGCTTCCCGTTGAATACGGTTAATTGAACGGAAGTCACAAAGATACGAACAAATTTCGATATTTTTTAATTGGTTTACCGTCTTTAATTGGCCCAGCCTATCCCTATATGGGATAGCTGTGGCGGACACATTACCGTAGTAATACGTAGAATGCGAGCTCCGTAGCGGCACGGTCGTATGTACAAAACATTCGCTGTAGCTTTGTCATCAGTAAAACACCGTATAAAAATGATGAAGTTGATGATAAGGGGCCTGCTGATCATAGCAGCCCTAACCACGAACAATGCAGAGGCACAGGAAAATATCCCTGCTCAGGTAAAAACCATAGCAGAAGGCAAGGCTACCGGCAACAAAATTAACAAATGGATTGCTGATAAGCAGCGGGGCAAATATATCGCTGTCCTCTCCGACGGTTCCGTCATGGAAATAAGCATGGCGGGTGAATGGCTGAGCACTTCAAAACCAGTGCCGGAAAGTAAGTTGCCCGCCAAGGTAGCAGCTGCGGTGAGCCGGTATGTCGGAGCAGGTTACGAAGTGGACAACTATCTATTTGTGCAAGATGCCGTGGAAGGCGTGTTTTACACGATTGATATAACGTCCGATGACGATGATGCCACTGTATTTCTGAATGCCGAGGGAAAGGTGCTCAAAAAAGACGTCAGAGATTGACCGATGTCCCGCCTGTTAGCCACGTATTAGTCAGGTATTAGCCACGTATAAACCACCTTTAGACGGTGTCATGCAAGTGTGTGCTACCCGTGTTTTACCTGGCTGATACTTGCCTGGTGTGTGCCGGATACCGGAATTGAAATCGGGAAAGGATACCATGGCAAGGCACCACGTGTAGGAGGCCGCCCGGTTAATCGTTTTTTTTATCAGTTGAACGACTGCCTGAACGCCAAAGGCGTTAAGTTGGTTTTGCTTTTGAACAGTTTACTAAACGACTGCGGGTGTTCAAACCCCAACTCGTAAGCAATCTCACTTATGGACAAATTTGTCGTACTCAATTGTTCTTTGGCATATTCAATCAATTTGTGCTGAATATGCTGTTGCGTGCTTTGCTGGGTATGTATCCGTAAAAGGCTGCCTAAATAATTGGGCGAAATATTGAGCTGTTCGGCAATAGCCGTCACGGTTGGCGTGCCGTTTTCAAGCAATTGACCGCTTTTGAAATAGTTGGAAAGCACGTTTTCAAATCGTTCCAATAATTCATGGTTGGATTTCCTGCGCGTAATAAACTGGCGTTCATAGAAGCGCTCCGAATAAATGAGCAACAATTCTATCTGGGCAATAATAAGGTCCTGGCTGAATTTATCCAGGTTGGATTGATATTCCTGCTCGATTCGCTGCAGTATATCTACGATAACCCGCTCCTCTTTGTCAGAAAGGAACAGCGCTTCGTTTACGGCGTACTGGAAGAAATCGTACGATTTTATCTTTTTGGCTAATGGTGTATTCCATAAAAAATCGGGATGGACCAGCAGCAGCCAGCCCGTTGGTTCCGCTTTGGCTTCCTGGTTGATTTCCAGTTTCAAGAACTGGAGCGGGGAGACAAACGTGAGCACGCCCGAGTCGAAATCGTATTGCTGCTGTCCGTAGTTGAATTTGGCATTGACATTCCGCTTTAAGCCAATGGCATAGAAGTGCTGAATCCATTTCAGCTCATGTTCTTCAACAGGATAGGAGACCATGCTGTAGTCTATCAAGCTGATCAACGGATGCTCAGGCTTGGGCAAATTGCAGAAAGCATGAAATTCAGCGATTGAGTTAAAGCGGAATGCCTTTTCCATAAGTGCTAATTTACCTGATTACTTTTCTTTATACAAGATCATTCCGGCATGATACAGCACGCCGTCTTTAAACTCACCGTCTGCGGAAAATCCCGTATCGTCTTTGTAATCAATATGATTTCCTGTTACCTTGTAACTACCCTGATAGGCACTTTTGCGATTGCCCCGTGCTTCGTCGTATCGGTTGTTGGGCAATAGCTCGTGGCGGATATAGCCGTCCTTAGTTACCCACATTCCGATGTACTCTTTAGTTTCCGCTATGGTTTGGTTCATCGTTTTTTCTTTATTATTCATCAAATCTGTTAATTCGTACGTGTCCAGAAACGCAATGCAGTTCGTTATCTTGTTGTCTGTCAACTGCATTTTCCAAATATAGGTGTTTTCATAAATTTCATCCGTTTTTGTGGTCGCTCTTGCGCTGAAGTGAAGCCACACAAAAAAACTGTCGGCCGTAAGGCTAATCAATTCGGGCTTCAGTGGTGTTTTGAGTCTGCCGATGATTGGATTAACGGCACGTTCCAAAAAATCGGTTTTCCCGTGATAAGTACCCGAAACGGGTGATTTGCCGCTGACTGTCCAAACCACATCATCGGCCAACAGTCCGAAAAAGTCGGCTTCGCCTTTTTTCCATTTTTCAAACCGGACGGCTACTATTTCCGCTGCCGCTTTGGTTTCCGGATGTTCCATTTGTTGCGCTTTTGACGAACAGCCTGTATTTCCCCATAAGACAATCCCGATTAAAATGCGGTGGATAACGTGTAGCTTTTCCATTGTTCTACGTCTTTGGTGATGATGTCAATCTTGTTTTTCAGGATGTCGTACGCATCGTTACCCAATAACAAGTGAACAGGCGGTTTGTCTTCATTGCTGATGGCCATCAGTACATCTGCCGCTTTCTCGGGGTCGTTTGGCTGGTTGCCGTTGATGCTGCCCAGGTGTGCCTGTTCGGATTGCCGGGCAGCTTCATAGTCCGGAATGGTTTGTTTGGGCGTTCTTACCGAGCCTTTGGCCAGAAAATCGGTCCGGAAATACCCGGGATAGACGACAGTGACGTTTATGCCAAGCGCTTCAGCTTCCGCGGCCAATGCTTCCGTAAAGCCCGCCATGGCAAATTTTGTGGCGCAATAAATCCCCCAGCCCGCAAAACCTCCGAATAAGCCGCCTGCCGATGCGATGTTAAAGATATGACCCGATTTCTGACTCCTGAGATAAGGCATTGCATTCCGGATAACATTCAGCGCACCGAAAACATTGATATCAAAATTTTCCCTGGCTTCTTCGTCCGTCAGCTCTTCTAACGTGCCTATTTGTCCGTAGCCCGCATTGTTGACCACGACATCAATTTTGCCGAAGTGTGCGATGCTTTTTTCAATAGCACGTTGTACATCGTTGTTGTCGGTTAAGTTTACCTCCAGTGGAAGAAACACGTCTGACCCTTCCCCGATTTCGTCCTTTAAAGGCTGTGCATTCCGTGTCGTTGCCGCTACACGGTAGCCGTCCTGCAATAATTTTTTGACCAGGGCAAGTCCCAACCCTTTCGAAGCCCCGGTAACGAACCATACTTTTTTTGTATCCATCTTTTTTAACATTTTATGATTAAACAATGGTACAAAGTTGGCCATGAAAAGAATGCTCCACCTAACCGAATCAATGAATAACGTAGTTGGATCGTGAATGTGCTGCCACCGCAGTATTTATTAGTACCTGTAACTGTATTAAGCGGGTTCCTCGGAGCGGGGAAGACGACATTATTGAACCATGTATTGCACAACAAGGAAAACCTCAAGGTGGCGGTTATCGTCAATGATATGAGCGAAGTGAATATCGACGCGCAGTTGGTCGAACGGGAGCATACGCTTTCGCGCACGGATGAGAAGCTGGCGGAAATGAGCAACGGCTGCATTTGCTGTACCCTGCGGGAAGACCTCATGGTGGAGGTTGAACGGCTGGCAAAGGAAAACCGGTTCGACTACCTGCTGATCGAAAATACGGGAATTTCCGAACCAATCCCCGTAGCGCAGACATTCAGCTACGTGGATCCCAGCGGAATGATACGGGCGAAAGGACTGTTCTGGATCGCTTCGCGACCCAATATGGCCATCGGTTTCAGCCAGGCCGGCGGCAGCCTCCGCATCGAAAGTGCCGGATCGTGGTGGTGCAGTATACCCGAAGTCGAGCGGTATCGCTATGCAGACTATATCGAACATCGTCAATCCATTGAGGACCGTTGGCACCCGCAATGGGCCGACCGGAAGACGGAGCTGGTCTTTATCGGGCAGAACCTCGACAAAGACAGGCACCTGCGCGATCTGGAAAAGTGCTTGCTTACCGAAGAGGAGGCTGATGACTGGCAATACACACATTGGAAGGATGAGTTTCCACAAACTATATAAAGAGAGCGAACCAATACGGAGGTTTACGGAATTTCGAACCACACGGTTACATGCGGCGGGGTGTCGGGGTACTGAACCGGTTAACTTATTCGCCACTGCTCCGCCGTTTTTGCAGGTATGTGCTCTCCTGTCCCGCAGTACATGGCGGAGACCATTACGGAATGGGGAGTGTGGAAAGGAGTGTCTCCCAGGTTGAAACGGCTTGCCCGCGGCCATCCCTGGGGAACATCCCAATATGACGCGGTACCGAGAAAGCCGGCGGCACGGGAAGTTCTTGAAGAAATTGATAGCTTGGCTCCCCGTTCGCGGAAAGACGTGGGCAGTTTCCTGTAGTCGTTCTACGCCTATACCGAACATCATGGCGAGCTGCAGCTGACAAAAGACGGCCAGGTGGTGTTTGAGCACAAGCGATAACGACTAGGTCTTTAATCAAACCACCTCGTTTGAATGTCACGTTGAATGGGGTGGCTTACTTTTCTTTAATCTGAGGCTTGCCTTCACCAAAAGCATTAAAACGGGTACCTCGACCAATGGACCGATTACGCCGACAAATGCCTGCGGTGAATGGATGCCAAAAACTGCGATTGCGACGGCTATCGCCAACTCAAAGTTATTGCCAGTGGCGGTGAAAGATACCGCGGCATTTTTGTCATATGGTATGTTCAGCGATTTATTGATAAAGAAACTGATGAAAAACATCAGGACAAAATAAATAATCAACGGTAGCGCCACCCGTAGTACATCCAATGGCAACGCTAAAATCTGGTCGCCTTTCAAACTGAACATCAGTATGATGGTGAAAAGCAGGGCATACAGCATGATCGGCGATATTACAGGAATGAACTTCCTATTGTACCAATCCTTTCCCTTCGCTTTCACCAACCCGTAACGAGTCAGGAATCCGGCTAAAAATGGTATTCCCAGGTAAATCATGACGCTTTCGGCAACATCCCGCATGGGGATTGATATATTGAAATTGCCCAGCCCCAGTTTCTGCGGAAGTACATTGATGAAAAGCCAAGCATAGAAGCTGTATGATATTACCTGGAAGATGCTGTTTAATGCAACCAGCAACGCAGCGTATTCCCGGTTGCCTTTTGCCAAATCATTCCAAACAATAACCATGGCGATACATCTTGCCAAACCGATTAAAATGAGTCCAACCATGTAATCCGGATCGTTTCTCAGGAAAACGACGGCCAATACAAACATCAAGACAGGGCCGATTACCCAGTTCAGAACCAGCGAAATGGACATCACCCGTTTGTCTTGGAGGGCTTTGGGCAGCAGTGAATAATCTACTTTGGCCAATGGTGGATACATCATCAAAATCAACCCGGTAGCAAGCGGTATGTTGGTGGCACCAACAGCAAGCGAGTGGGTAATATTGGCAAGGCCGGGGAATAAATAGCCCACCAGCACGCCTATGAGCATGGCAAGAAAAATCCAAAATGTCAGGTAGCGGTCAAGGAATCGTAGTTTCGGCTGCATGGTTATTTTTCAATCATGGAAAAGATATAGAACATCTCGGCGGCTATCTGCAAACTCCTTTGCGCATAAACCTGTGCTTGCTCCATCGTGTCGTCCGCAACTTTCGGGTCTTCAAAAGTAATGGCAATTCGTTGCCCGGCGCCGGCAATAAATGGACAACCACTATCAGCCTGTGAACAGGTCATGACGGCTGCAAACGCTGAAGTGGGGTTGAACGAATCATCATAGCGTTTTGAAAAACCGATGACGGGTAATGTGTTTTCGCTGTATTTTATGCCGTAAACGGGGTTGTCGGTTGAGGCAATCACCGAAATACGAAAACCAGCTTCAACGAGTGTTTCAACTATTTTAGGAAACAAAGCCGTAGCTTCCGTGCCACCCGAGTAGCAGTATACCTCCGGGATATTAAAGTAGTGCGCTGCAGTTTGTGCCCACACCTGCGCCAAATGACTTCTGCGCGAATTGTGTGTACAGATGAAATTGATGTCTGCATTTTTTCGTGCGCTTACCTTTTGCTGAATGAAATTAATGAGCGGTTGTAAAATAGCTTTGCGCTCCGGGCTAATGGTTTGCTGTTGGAGTTTTTCAATGGTTTGAGACAATTGCGGATACATACCTGACTGGATTTGAGTTTAACAGTTCGTGTTGTCGGTTGTGCAGCAGGATCTTTGTGCCGCTGGCGGTATTCCGCATGCGTGCTGTGCCAGGCAGGCGGTCGCTTTGTTTTTCAGTACGAAATTTGTTCCGTCAAAATCCAGACCATACTTGCCAATGGTATTGCTTTGGTATTCTACTTCGATTTCCCTATCATCGATACCCAATTTATCTTCTGAAAGCTTGATAATGTTGAGCAATTTTATGGGTTTTAAGCGATGGTCATGATCATCGGCGTCCCATAATTGGAAGCTCACGACGTTTTCATTCCTGATTGTCCCGCCACAATCAATGAAATGTTTGGAAACCATCCCGATTTCGGTAACGTGAAAATGTTCGGGAACAAATGTCCCGTCTTCCAGCTGGAAATTAACGTTAGCTAATGTTGGCAACAAAGATTTTATTTCTGATAATTTCATGTATAAATAGTTTGTTTTTAAAAGCCATAATGTCTATCGTAATATTGCGATGGGTGTTTCCAAAAAAAATGCATTAACAGCATTTTTGGTTGGTCACCGTAGTAATGATGTTGGAGAAATAATCGTTCAGGATATCAAACGTTTTATCATCGATGCAATAGCAGATAGCATTGCCCTCGATATTTCCTTTAATCAATCCTGCATTCTTAAGTTCTTTCAGGTGCTGCGAAATGGTTGGTTGAGCCAATGGCAACTCGTTTACGATATCGCCGCAGATACAGCGGTTTACCTTCAGTAGATATTCAATGATAGCAATCCTTGCAGGGTGTCCAAGGGCCTTACAAATCGTCGCAATCCGATTTTGCTGCGCGGTAAAGTGTTCTGTTTTTGTGGCACCCATGGTAGTATTTTTATATCGCAATATTACGATATACTTAGGAGATTTCCAAATTTTTTTCTTGAGCTTTTTAGTTGTAAAAAGATCGTTGGAACATGGAAAATTCTTGTTGTCCAAAGATGATCCGCGCCATAAAGGCATGCATGAATCCGAGTCCATATCCGATCAACTGCGTATAACTTGTCACAACCGCCAGTGGGCCGATGAAAAGATTTCGATTCCTGGCCCCTGCATCTGCAGCGATGAAGGCCGCATGCACACCCAACAGCAGCAAAAAGTAAGGAGATAACAATACGGCCAAAACCAAAATCAGCGCTACGCCGACGGTGAATGCCGCGGGTGCGAAATGCACAGCACGCAAGGAATAGGGATGCCGTTTATAAAGGTTTATTCGTGCGACGCCTGAATTGTATACTTGCTTGAAAAATCGCCGGAGCGTCGTACGCCTCCGATGGTAAACATAGGCTTCCTTGATCAACCTTGTCGTGAAGCCCATGCCGATAATCCGGATGCTCATATCGATATCTTCACCGAAACGCATTGCCGCAAATCCTCCTGTTTTCTCGAACACGATGCGGGAAAAGCCCATGTTGAAACTCCGGGGATGAAACTTTTCAAATCGCTCGTTTCCGCCCCGGATACCTCCTGTGGTAAAGAACGAAGTCATGGAGTAGTTGATGGCCCGTTGCATCGGCGAGAAATCTTCTCTTGCCCTATCCGGGCCGCCGAAAGCGTCTGAATAGTCCTGCGAGAGTGATTGCCGAACCGTCTGTACATAATGCGGCGGCAGGACGCAGTCGGAATCGAGGAAAATAAGGTAATCGCCCGAGGAAAATGCGCTTCCGGCATTGCGTGCCCGTCCGGGACCGGAATTTTCCCGATAGCGATATCTGATATGCAGCCTTGTGCTGAAGGCATCCACTTCGGATTCGCATCTGTCGGTCGAACCATCCTCGACAACCAGCACTTCGAAATCAGGATCGGTTTGGTTGGTGAGGCTTTCGAGTAAATCCCTTACTTCCTGCGGACGGTTAAAAACGGGGATGATGATGGATAACTGCATGCGCGGCAATTTGAATCGGGTTAAAAAAGGGAGAAATGTTCTTCTATTGAATCAAGACGTAGCCTTTGATGGCAATGCTAAACGATTCTTGCCGTTTAACGGAAAAAGTAAAAAAAAGAGGAAAAAGCAATATTTTTATTAGCGTTTCGCAGCAGATTTCCGTCTATATCTATGGGTACATATGAATTTGGATTTAAACAGACAGGACAGCTACTTTACGTGGACGGAAAGGAAGACGGGCTTTTAGCCGACATCTTGAGTGGACGGCTAAACCTTACCGCCCAGCTGGAGGAGCAGGTTTATCGCCGATATTGGGGCAAGCTGATGGGCGTGGCCAGAAGGTATGTGGTGGATACGGAGACGGCCAGGGAAGTCGTGAACGATAGCTTTGTAAAGGCCTTCGGCAGGCTTGCTGACTTCAGGGGGCAGGGGCCGGATAAACCGGCGGTATTCAGTGCCTGGCTGATCCGTATCACCGTCAATACTGCCATTGATCGTTTGCGAGGACAGCGGACAATGCCTGAACCGATAGCCGTTGACCGACTGGAAAACCATCCCGCAGTGGAAATGGATGACAGGCTGCAACTGGATGATATCCTCCGTCTTCTGGAAGGACTGCCGGATATCCAACGCATCGTTTTCAACCTTTATGAATTGGAAGGATATAAGCACAACGAAATAGCGGAGTTGTTGCAGATCCCAGCCAGTTCGAGCCGCGTTTACCTGACCAAGGCAAAACAGGAATTGCGGTCATTATATATCAAATATTTCGGGGGGAGGTATGATGGATAAGCGAGATAAGAAAGAATTGATAGCTGGCATCCGGGATTTCCTTCGGGATTTTGAGCAGCCATATGACCACCGGGAATGGGCGCAGTTCCAACGCTACAGAAAGAAGCAACGGAAATCCATACCACGTTTTGTCAAGCTTGCCGGCATTGCAGCTTCGTTGTTCCTCATGGTTTATGCCTCGGTAAAGTACCTTCCATTGTTGGATGGAATTGATAACAGGAAAACGCCGGTGCAGAAGCAGGCTCCTGACCCCATGGAAGACGCAGGCCAATATAAGCGCGATTCGGTAATCGTGGATTCGATACCGCCCGCTGTCGACGCTGCTGGGCAGAATAAGGAGCAAATCGATGCACCGCCTACGCGGATGCCGCAGACAAGCCGTGCAGTAAGCGATATGCAGCTGGGGGATCCGGTGTTTGCCGGACCAACGGATGCAGGGGCGTCAACGCCTGGCTCACTGGATGGCCTGCCATCCATCAACAAAGGTGAAATTGAAACCGTGCCGATGTCGAAGCATGTAGCACCTGGCTGGAAACCGCAGACCGGAACTTCCCATCGGGTTGAAGACATCAAATTGCCGGCCCTGCGATTATCGACCAAAAATCGGTTGAATCTCGGGGATATCAAATTCGGGGCAAACCTCAATTCTGCCTTGACGGACAAAGGGTTGGTATTGGGAGGTGGGCTATCCGCGCAAATCGCATTCACCAATCGGATGTCTGCCGAAATCGGGCTAAGCTATTCCTCCATGACAGCAGGAAAGCGCTGGGCGGCGGACATGTCGGATACCACCGGCTCCCAGGTCGTGGAAAGCCGGAACACGATAGGGATGGTATCCCTCCCAGTCTCCCTGAACTATGCGTTCACCGAGCGTTTCTCTGTATCGTTGGGCCTTGCGCCTTTCAGCGCGGTAAGGGATAGACGAACCGATGTGTTCCAGTCCAATCGATGGGTGCACGGTGATATGCTTTCGGGCGATACGACAAGGCGCATCATCAGCGAAAGGACCGAATCGAATCGGCCGGACTCGATTTACCGGGGAAATAATTACTGGGGATTCATCCAGCTATCCGGTTATGTAACGCCACCATTCCTGCAGCGGTACAATACCGTGATAGCTCCATATGTCGGGATTCCCGTTGGGCGGTTGCGGAATGACCGGTATCGCTGGCTGCACGGCGGGGTATCGCTTCGGTTTTATGTGCAGTGAGCGGGGCAAATATGGCGAGCCACAATTCCGCACCGAATCACTCCACCCGATATACGGCGGTATCGGTTTCCGAAAGCCTGAAATAACCCAGGGCGTAATTTCCCGCATCGGTTTGGTTGACAATGTTCCCGCGGATATTAGCCGGTGGCGTGCTGAACGGGTCTCCGCTCGCGCTCGCTAAAATCAGGCCCATGAAGCTGTAAAACTGCTGAGAGATGCCCGATAGGCTCATCCGTATTTCGTCTCCGCTTTCAAGATCACTGTGTATAAACGGCTGGAACAGTTCGTTGCCTTGTGTATATTGATTGTCCAATATCTCATAGGAAGGGAACAGCAGGAAACCGGTCGTTATTTCCGTAAGGTAAAAGTTCGGTGCATTGCCATCATCGTTAAAGTAAAAACGGACTTCGATGTTGTCTCCGAAAATGTTCAACACCCGCTGTTCTACGCGGCTGATTTCGGGCACGGGCACCAAGGTTTCGGTAGCGGTATATGTCTGATCACCGACAACTACCCGGAGTTCATACGTGCTGTGAAGTTCGGGGACGAAATCGGTGCATATGTACTCACCCGTACCAGGACGTTCAATAAAATCAAACCGTTGGCCAGCGGTGTTGGTCACGTACACCGTTGCCCCGGATACGGTTGGAATCTCCGTTGCATAATAGTCGGTTGTCGTGCTTAACTTGATCCGCTGGATAGCTCCGTCAGTGCCTTTTTCCCAGGAAATCGCCGCATCGACCACCAACCGGGGTTCGGCCGTATCCAGGTCGATATCAACTACTTTTTCACAGGCCACAAACAATGCCATAAAGGTGAGGGAAAATGCGATGCGCAAAAACGATTGAGTGTTCATCTTTTTAAAACTTAAAATTGTAAGAAATGCCGGGGATAATACCAAAAATGGAAAGCCGGGTTGCCTCGTTGATACCTGTATCTTCATTGGTCGCAAACCGGATGGAAGCTGCATTCATGCGATTGTACAGGTTATAGATACTAAATACCCATTCGCTTTGCCAACCTTTTTTTCGCTTGGGCTTGGGGATATAAGTCGCAGCGACATCCAGGTGGTGGTAGGCGGGAAGCCTGCTGTCATTCCGTGAGCCATAGCTGGGGATGGTGATGCCCCCTATCTGGTATTGTCCGTTTGGATGCGTCACCGGCCGTCCCGACTGCAAGGCGAAATTGGCTGCAAAAGACCACTTGTCGTTAAGTTCATAGACACTGGTGATGACCACGTTGTGCAACTTGTCGTAAGGGGAGAGGTACCATGCGCCATTGGCAATCCCCGGTTCTTCGGGCGTATGGCCCGGCGTCCGTTGTTCTGCCCGCGACAGTGTATAGGCTACCCAACCGGTAAGCCTTCCGGTATTTTTCCGGAGCAGGAACTCCCATCCCAGCGAGCGGGCTTCCCCGTTCAGGATGACCTGTTCGATAGCGTTGTTGGCGATCAGCTCGGCCCCGTCTATGTAATCGATGCGGTTTTGGACGGTTTTGTAAAACGCTTCGGTTTCAATGGTGTAGGTGTCGTCCGCAAAATTCTTGAAATACCCCATGGCCACTTGGTCCAGCAATTGGGGCTGGGCGAAGGGTCCGCTGGGCGTCCAGATATTTACCGGCGTAGGTGACTGGGTGTTGGCAAGCAAGTGCAGGTACTGCGTCATCCGGTTATAACTGGCCTTCAACGAGGTGTTGTCATCCAGCGCGTACGAAATCCCAATCCTGGGCTCCAGGTTGCTAAAGGAAGCAATTTTTTCGCCCCTTCCGTAGCTTGTCGACCCGATTGGGGTCCCTTTTTCATAGATTCCAAAAACGGGGTTGAAAACTACAGCACGGTTGTGTTCATAGCGGTTGACATCCTCCTGCCCAAACCGGTAAAATTGGCTGTAGCGCAGTCCATAGCGGACAGTCAGCTTTTCGGATAGTGTATGTTCGGCATCGATGTACAGCGAAGGTTCCAATGCATATTTTTTATCCAGCTGCATAAAATTGATGATCGACGCCGGGCCGCTGGGTTCCAGTGTACCGGGGTTAAAATCGTAGTACAATGAATTGACACCGTACTGCAGGCTGAAATCGTCCGAAAAGCGGTGTGAAAAGTCGTATTTCAACCCGTAGCTTTCAACCGCATTGTTCCACATGAAGTCGGCGAAATCCAGTTCCAGGCCGAAGCGGTAATCGCTATAGAACGTGGTCAAATCAGCGGTTAGGTCTTCGGAAAAGCGGTGCCTCCAGCGTAGATTGAGCATTGCGTTTCCGTACGAACTGAAAAACAAATCGTTGATGTCAAACACATCGCGTCCATAGTAGCCGGAGAGGTACAGGGAATTGTTTTCGTTGAGCGTGTAATTAAGCTTGGTATTGAGGTCAAAAAAATACCCGGAATTATCCTGGTTGGCAAGTTTTAGGAAAAGATGTGCGTAGGAACTTCTGCCTGACAGCATAAATGATCCTTTGTCCCTTTCGAGAGGGCCTTCGGCCGTCAGTCGGCTTGAAATCAGTCCAATACCGCCGTTCATGTGAAAATCCCGGTAATCGCCGGTCTTTTGACGGACGTCCAAAATGGACGAAACCCGTCCGCCGAACTTCGAAGGGATCCCGCCTTTGTACAGCTCCAACCCACTGATGGCGTCGGCATTGAATACCGAAAAGAAGCCGAACAGGTGGGAATCACCGTAAATGGGTGCGCCATCGAGCAGCATCAGATTCTGGTCTGCTGCTCCTCCCCGCACGTTGAATCCCGACGCTCCTTCACCCGCGCTGGTGACGCCTGGCAGCTGCATGAGCGACTTCAGGGGGTCGGACTCGCCAAGGACCACCGGGGTGCGTTTTATCTGCTCCATCGAAAGACGGTTCACACTCATCTGCGGCTTTTTGATTTCAGCGATGTTTTTCCTTTTTTCGGTAATCACTACTTCCTCCAAGGTTTCACTGTCCGCTGAAAGCGTGTAGTCTTTTGCCATATCACTGCGGAGCCAGACCTGGTCTTCCATATCCAAATACCCCATGTGGCTAATCCGTAACGTATAGTGCCCATTGGGCAGGCGGACAGAAAAGCGGCCTTCATCGTCGGTAGGGACCGATGTCCGCCTTTCTTTAATCGAAATATTGGCGCCGGAAACGGGGTGATGCTGTTCATTCAAAATCGTTCCGGATAACGTATAAGTTTCCTGCCCCTGGCTGGGAATAGGTTTTACAGTAATGTTGTGGCCTTGGCGACCGAACGTATAGCGAGACTTCTTTTCAAGCGCTGCGATTGTCGTTTCGATGTCATTCGGATCGATGGTGACCGTAAATCCCATTTTTTCTGCGATGTCCAGCTTATTGTCGTAGGCAAATTTATAGTCACTGTGGGCTTCAATCGTACTGAATAGCTGTTGAAGACTTGGGTTGTTTAAAATGATGCTGTTTTCCTGTGCTTGGCCGTGGTATAAAAACACGAGTGAAAACAACCAGACGAAGGTAAGTTTCATTTGTTTTCGGATGTGAGCTATGAGATATTCTGTTGTGATTAAAATTATCGTTCGTGTGTGAGTGTGATTTCCTTCCTTAAGGTGTCGATGTTTGAACGCACATCATAAATGGTAGTGATGGTCTTCATGATATTGTCCAACGGTTCATTTTTGCGGATACGCATGGTTACCCGCTCCTCCAGAATCCCCGACTCGCCCATTACCGTGTAGCCATAGGCCTGTTGTATATAGGCTGCGATTTCTGCAAGGCTCGCCTTTTCAAAATCGACGTATAGCGGAGCCGCACGTTGCCGGCTACGGAAGGGGAGGATCTCGGCTTTGGCATCGCGGTACACAAAAAGTTCGCCCGGCGACAGCATCCAATCTTGTTCTGCGCCTTCCACTTCCATTTTTACGCTGCCTTCATACAACGCCACCTCGATACTGCCACCGGCAAGGCTCTTTATGTTGAACGAGGTGCCGAGCACGGTGGTGATCGTACGATTGCAGGCCACGCTGAACGGCGCGTGCGCGTCTTTCGTGACTTCGAAGTACGCCTCGCCTTCCAATTTGATGGTTCTATCGCGTTGAAAGTTTTCGGCATAATGAAGCGTTGAGCCCGGTAGGAGATTGACTACCGAATGATCGGGCAGCGTAAACACGCGGATGGTTGCGCCGGTGTTTTCCACCAGCAGGAAATTGGTTCCGGCTCCGGCGTTTATCGCCCATTGCAGGGCCGCAATGACCAACATCACTGACGCCGCCACCGCGGAAAAGTATTTCCAATGGGTTTTCCATGAAACAACCTTTGTGGGTTTTTCAAAGGCTTTGCTGGCGAAGCGTTCCCAGGAAGCTTCCGCTTCCTCGTGTTGCGGTGCGGGATAGTCGGCGCGCCAAAGTTTATTGAGGTACTCGTTCAGTTTCATGTCTTGAGGTTTCTTTGCTGTACAATAGCTCGCATGAAAATCCGCTGTCAACCATCAACCGGATCACCTGCCCGGCGATCCCCCGGTCGGATTCGGTACGCAGAATTTTGTCAACGTCTTCCAGATCGAATGTAACCCTGCCGTTTGTGGCCAAGGGCTTCAGCGACTTCATAAGGGCTTCGGCCTGCCCGGGATCGGACACGTCGGTCTTGAAAATCTCAACTACCATATTGCTTTTTGATTGTTATCACAGCCACTTGACAACTTGGATCCGGGAAGTTCCTAATGGTTTGGTGAAATTTAACAATTTGTTAACACGAGCGAGCCCTTTAAGGGACCTGAAACCGTGTTCCTACGGATCCCGCAATGAAGCCTCGTTTTGGGCATGCGCTCTTAGAAATTTGTTGGCCAGGTACAGGTGGTTGGCAATGGTTTTCGGCGAAAGTCCGGTGAGTGCTTCGATTTC
Source organism: Parapedobacter sp. ISTM3 (assembly GCF_016533505.1). Lineage (NCBI taxonomy): Bacteria > Pseudomonadati > Bacteroidota > Sphingobacteriia > Sphingobacteriales > Sphingobacteriaceae > Parapedobacter > Parapedobacter sp. ISTM3. Next base: position 29,417 of record NZ_JAENGN010000024.1, read on the forward strand.
TTTGTAAGAATATCCGTTTATTTTGTGCATCCGGAAAATTTGTTCCTGTTTTTCCGGTAGCTTTTTTATCAGCCTTTCCAGAGCAGCTTCGCGTGCCGTTTCCAACGCTTCGTTCGGGGCGCGTCCGTCGGTTTCCAAAAGGAAATCGGAGGTGTCCAGGGCGGTGTTCCGCTTCTCCTTCTTAATATGGTTCAGGATGATGTTTTTGCATATGACGAAGATTTGTTTGTCCAGCAAGACATCTTCCTTCAGCAAGTGGCGGTTTTTATGCAGTTTTAGAAATGTTTCATGTACAAAATCCTCGGGAGACAACAAGCTGAAGTTGAATTTCCGTCCTATCCCAATCAGTTTCGGGTAATACCGTAAGTACAGTTCTTTGTATGCTGTCTGGTCGCCGGTTTTAAGCTTTTTGATAATTGCAGTATTGCCGGTGGTATCTTGCATGCCTGATGGATGTTTCCGTTGAATGGGCAAAGATAGGCCAGAAGTTTAATGAACTTTAAAAATAGATAAGATTTAACACGAATCTGTTTTTTCCCGTAGGGCGATCCAGCGGTAAGATGCGTGCTACACGGCTTATTTCAGGCGCTCCAACTTCCCCTTCCTTTTTGCGAGGTTCTTATAGTCCCACTGAATGGATTTGGATTTGTCTAACCATCGCTGCAGGTCTTTCACATTGACTTCTTCGACCGAATTGTAGAAGATTGATGCGTCTTTGAATTTTTTGCCCTTGACATTCAGCGCTTCCTCTTCAAAGTCTGCTCCGCTCCAAAACATCAGTCTGATGCCCGCTTTTTGTTTGCTGTAGCCAACCGTCGGATTGCCATCCAGAAACCAAACGGGGTGTGCATGCCATATTTTGTTTTCAGCTTCGGGCAGGTGTTTAGTGATTTCGCTGGCCAGCAATTCACAAATGGATTTATCTGTGGCGTCCTTAGCATCGTTGTATGCTAATATGTCTTTGGAAATCATATTATATTTTATACGCAAATTTACATACTCATATTTAATAAAGCACCTCAATGGTGCAACCGGAGGTAACTCTTTCTTTTTTAACGCGGACACCGATGATTTCACAGCGGGTTAAGCAAATATAGTGTTTTATCTCCTGGTCTTGCCGAACCGATATGTGAATCAGGAACCCTTCACTTTCCTGCAAAATCTGACAGACCTCCTCAATATCAGGTGGCGATATGTATGTCCTAATGGCGGAAGTTTAGGTTTTTAATGGCAATTACCACAGAGCAAACTGAAACGGTAGGGGGGAAGTTATTGGTTAGTTCACAGGTTTTGTAATTGATCCCTGATCTTCAAAACTTGCCCTATTTTTAGCCCTACTACATAAAAAAAGCACCAATCGTGTGTGACTGATGCTTTTTTAGTAGCCCGTAGGGGGATTCAAAATATTGCTTTATCGTGACAAAAACAGCGATTTTTAAAATTCGGGGGTTCTTTTTGTGGTTCTTTTTAGACAGTGCTAAGTACCCCCTATGTTTGTTCGGTCATTGATGTAAATGTACAGGTTTCTGACGACATAAAGGAGATAACTCCCTCTAATTTTATCGGCTGGCGAAAGAAAGGAGAAAGACTGACACGAAAGAAATTCACCGTAAACAGCCCAAAGCGAGAACAGCAAGGGCTAAGAGCGGTGGGGTTTCGCAGGCCACAAATGAGCGAGGGGAAATAACAAACAAAAAGGACAGCAAAATTAGCGGATATAGGCTGACTGCACACGCATAATGCCCCAGCTCGTATCTCGCAGGGTCACCCTTTGGGGCTTATAGTGCTTCGTTATCCTAATATCCGTTGGTAGAACAGCTTTCTTTTTTTTGTTTTTTTCTTTTAGATGTAGGAGATACTTTCCGATAAATCACTTGCCAACAAACGAACTGTCGCTTAACGTTTTAATAAAGTCGATAATATCTTCTTTTTCCTGTTCGGTCATCGGTATCCTGTTGCCATTCTCTTTCAAAATGGGGTCAAGGTTATCAGCATACAAAACGCCATTGTCGAAATAATCCAAAACAGCTTTCAAGGTCGGAAACTGACCAAAACTCCCATACGGTGCGGTATATTCGGCGTTCCGCAAAGAGGGAACACGGAAACGCATCAAATCATCGGGTACTCCTGTTACCCTTGCACGTCCTGCCTCGTCCGTCCTTGGGTTCACGGGAAAGCCTACATTTCTGAAACTTTGGTCAGTAAACAGTTCGGTGCTGTGGCAACTTGCGCATTTCATTTTAAACGTGTGATAGCCCCGTGCTTCGCTTTCCGTGAATGTCTCTCCCTCGTTCCGTTTTACTCTGTCGTATTTACTGTCGGCGGAGATTAGTGTATATTGATATTGCGAAAGGCTTCGGTAAATCCTATCGGGGGTAATGTCTTCATCACCGAATGCTTTCCTGAACAACTCCCTGTATTCATATTCAACCTTTAATTTTCCAATGACTTCCAAAATGGAAGAGTTCATTTCTTCGTGCGCGATGATGGGAACTAAGGGCTGGCTTTCCAGTGTAAGTTTGTTTCCATCCCAATTGTAGAACTTCATGAATGCCAAATTCTGGATTGGTGGCGTATTCCGAAGTCCAACCCTGCCATAAACCCCTATGGCTTGGATATTATTGTCGGCAAAAGCACTCGACTGGTTGTGGCAACTGGCACATGAAATCGTGTTATTGCCACTGAATTTTTTCTCGTGGAATAATTTTTCGCCTAATTCCACACCATATTTGGTGGGTCTGTTCCTATCCACGGATGGGTTCAATGCCGGAAAACCATACGGTATCTCCAATGGGATTTCGGGGTTGTCATGAGGCATCGGCCCAATGTTATCCTCCCTGTCGCAGGATAGCAACAGCAATAAGATGGACAACATTATGAGTACCTTTTTCATGTATCTGAGTGATATAACGGAAAAAGAGCCACCGTTGTCCGTGGATTTAGGTGGCTCTCCATCCAATGTTAGTTATCTACGCTACCGATAGAAAACATTCCCGTAATGTCACTTGTACCGTCTCCACCCAAGTTGTCAACAAATTTGACCATATTGACGGCGGTATGGATGCTTGGCGTTGCGTTCCCTGCCCCTAACGTAATCGTATTGGTCTTTCCACTCAACAGTTTGTCAAAATCAGCATTGATGGTAATCCGTGGCGCATTACTGCCGACAACTGCATTGTTCGGAAGCGTGAGGGTAATATCCCTATAGGCATCGACCCCTTGCGTATAGGTGTCTGGGTCGCCGTTCGTTCCCTCCACGGTGCTTCCGGTATGGATAGATAGCGTTTTGTTATCCGTGTCGTAAAAACCCTCAATCTTCGTAAAACGATACCCTGTTCCCCATTCCCAATGCATTTCGGTATCATTTGCCCCTGCCTCCGCATAAAAATCAGGGAACCTTGCCTCATCCAATGTATTCAGTTCGGGCTTTACCCCCAAACCGAATTTCAGCTGTCTGTATTCACCTACTGGAATATTGGTCAGTACATAATCCAAGGTCTGCGGTTTGGAATGGTTTACAACGGTTGCCCCCTTGTCCAAATCGTTGATATTGTAGGGGATTTCTGCACCGTCCGCTTTTACAAGACGGATATTACTTACCACATATTTCAATTCTGAAAAGTGGTGCGCTTGCCCCTCGGCCGAAGTATTCACCGTAGCCGTGGAAGATGTGGCATCGCCAAGCACGATAGTCGTATTTTTAAATGTGTTGTTGAAATGTAAGGTAATGTTATTGGCGACAGGATTGTCATCCTTGCCACAGGACACCAATGCCGATAAAGAAACGAACAGTAAGAAGTATTTTGTTAATGCTTTCATTATGATATTTTTAAAAGTTAAATTTTGTTCTTGATTTAATATTGCTTTTCAATAAGTCCATGTTCATAAGTCAAGCAATGGGCGGTGGCACAAAGATTTCCCTGTAAGGTTCTGAATAGTGGATTGCCTTGTAAATGGGGGTATATTTACGCAATTCAATGATTAAACTCTTTAATTCAAACTCCGTGAATGAAATAGGAAGCATGTCAACCCTTTGGTAAATACCGATGGAAGCCGGGTCACTGTTCCCTGTTTTTTGCAACTGCTTTTTCAGATGGCAAGTTCCGTGGCAATGCAGTTCGGGCTTGCTTTTGTTGACACAAAACTCCTGTTCTATTGCCTCTTGGTTCAGCTTAAAGTGCATGACGATAATGGCTTGCTGAAACCCAACCAGCAAGGACAAGACCATCATCATAACACTAAAAACCTGCTTCATCATTCTAAAAATTGAATTTCAATGAAGTGAAAATATTGCGCCCTATCCTTGGTATATTCCCCCAATCGGCATAGGTGCTGTAATGCTCATTGAACAGGTTCTCCGCACCGACCTGTAAAACGGCTTTGTAATTCCTAAAGCTGAACGTGTAATCCGCAGATATGTTCCACACCATATATGCCGGAGTAAGGTCTTCACCATATTCGGGGCTGTAATTCTCCTGTGCAAGGTCACCGTTCACCGAAGTCCGAATGCCAAACTGCCTGTGCATATAATAAAGTGAGGTCTGATAGCTCAACGGACGGATGAAAGGCAGGTTGCCTCCTTTGTCGTCCGTTGCCCGTGCATAGGTAAGCATCCCTTTCCAATGCAGGTGTGGCAGTATATCGTAATTGGCATTCAATGCCATGTTGAAAAGTTTGGTGTGGTTCAATGATGTGTAACCTTTCACACCGACCGACTGATAGTTCATCGGGCTTCCCAAACTCAAAATCCTACCAACGATATAATTCTCAATATGGAAATAGTTTACCTTGGCTTCTATGCCCATCCGTTCGTTTTTATATCCTGCACTCGCATTGGCCTCATAGGAAATTTCATTTTTCAAATCGGGATTTCCAATGTAATCGTAGCGGTCAAAACTGTTATAGATATAATATCCGTACCCCTCCGAAACGGATGGCGCACGATGCCCATACCCTGTTCCGACAGAGAAATCAAATTGATTGATATGGAGTTCGTAACTGGCATGTAAGCCCGGCAATATCCTGTTTTTTTCCTGCGGTGTGCCGGGATGGAAAATCCAGTTGAACTCCACATATTTGGAACGGTTATAGTTCCATCCCAAAGAACCTCCGAAATTCACTCGGCTCATATCCGACATATCCCATGAATTGTTCATCGAAAGCCCTGCAAAACGGGTCGTCACCCAAGGCCAGCTATACGCAAACATTGTTTTCTTGCTCCTGTCCTGTGGGTACATGGTCATTTCCGCAATGGATAGATTGTCGTAAACGTTCAATTGGATTTCGGAACTGTAATCGCCGTGTTTCAGATTAGCTTTGGAAACCAGTCCGTAGGTGGTACTCCAGCCCGGCATATCCATGTGGACAAGATTTTCGGGTCTCTTGGTATCATCCATGTAGTGTTCCACTGCATTGAAATACACCTTGCTATCCCATACCCTCAACAATCCATCTTCAAACAACTGCTTATAGGATGCCGATGTGATAATAGCACGGGAAAGCCATAAATCCATGGGGAGCGCAGGGAAACCCACGTCTTTCGCCTTATCGTAGATGGCATCAACCCTTATCGACGAGAGTTCCCCCGTTTTGTACGCCAATCCCAAAGAGGTGTTGAATTTATTGAATTGTGAATGGTTTACCACATTATTATTTCCATCGTAATAATTCCCTGCCTTGCGGAAAGCGATACTACCGTCTGCCACGAACCTATCACTGGAATAGGAAAGGTTTCCGAGGTTGAAAAACTGTTTGTTGTTGGTCTCAAATCCCGTTTGATATGCTCCGTTCCATGTTTTTTCAAGGCCGAACGGCGTACTCTTTCTTTTTAGGTCGATGCTCCCTGCCACGGTTGCCCCATGCATATTGCCCTCTTGCCCCGATGTAATATCAATGGTGGAAAGGTTGTTGCTCTCCACGTATGAAGTAACGGGGTCCATTTTATCCGTACACGCCCCAAAAACGTGCATTCCGTCAATGGTAATGGTGGAGCGTTCCGTACTCATGTTGTTGAGCAACGGCTCCCATGCGTATGCACCCCGTTTGATGAAGCTGATATTGTCGGAAGATGCCAAAAATTCATCCACAGAAACAGCCATTTTCATCTCTGTCTCGATTTTCCGCTTGGCAATGGCCGTTATGGTTACCTCTTCAAGGGTTTTGGTACTGTCGCTCTGTTCCTGCCTGTGCGTGTGTTGTGCATTCGCCGTTATTCCAAGAAAGAGAGCCAAAAAAGCAATACTTGTTTTTTTCATAGTCTTAGAATAAAATATCAATATGCAATTCGCTTTTCAAACCCTCCACGCCCGGCGTGAAATCGGTCGGCACGACCGTGCCTTTCAGTATCTGCCCCTGTTGGTTCAATAGGATAAAATTCAATGTCCAGTTCCCTGTCATGGTGTAGTTAACAACACCGTGGTACAGCCCATCATCTTGCTGAGTCAAATCTTCGTTGTTGGGCGAGGAATGGTTTCCCATGGATGGTTCGGGCATCCGTGGGTCTAACTGCAAGGTAAAACCGCTTACCTCGGTATAGGAAAACTGTGAGGCATCGGGAAAATCTCCGGACGGGGGATTGGTCGGTCTATTGTACCTGTAAATTCCGGCGACCAGTTCGTTTTCGCCAACTTTGGGCTTTTGTGGTGATACCAAAGCTATGAAATACTGCTGTTCATCCTTTCCCGTGAACGTGGTCATGTTCAGATTTTGGTTCGTCTGTTCGCTAACGGAGATATTTTGTTTGACCGTATGGGTTTGCCCTGCAATCGTGAAACTGATATAAAGTTCCCAAGTTCTTTCTGCACCGCTCTCGTCCGTAAATACCGAATATCCCGAAAAATAGCTTTCGTCCTGTCTATACACCAAATCGTACCGATGGGGGCAGGAAGTTCTGTCGCCATTGGCATTGGACATGATGGGCAGGAATGTTACTGCCGTTGCATCCGCTTCTGCGTCGGTCTGACTGTCCGTAATCTTCAGGCGGATTTCGTTGTAGCCCTTATAGAATGTTCCATTTAAGGCTTCAATGCTGATTTTATATCCATCGCTGTTGATGGCATAAACCTCTTTAAACTCGTGGTGTTCGGTAACTTCCGTGTCGATTTCCGCTTCGTAGTCCGTTTTTTCTTTTGTACAGGACACCACCACAAAGCATAATACGGTGAGAAAAAGTATTATTTTCTTCATTGTTATTAACAAATGTGTTGTGAAACCATCACGATTTTCAGGCCACGTAGTGGAATGGAAATCTGATAGCTTCATCACCTTTAAAAATTAAGTTATATCAGATGAAAAATGATTGAAATCCAGTAGGCAGTTGTCCACTTTGGACAAGTTTATGGTATCACCCAAATATGAATGCAAACGGTAATAATACCTATCGCAGATGTTTACTGAAATATTCGGAAACGTATCGGGTTAACACGGCATATCAATTTCAACGCTGTACCCTACGATACGAAAATATGTCGAATTGAATTTAAGCCTAATGCTACTGGTATGCGTTAAGCGATTGGGGGGCGGAATACAGGGTTGTTGTAGGTAAACCTATAATCAATCAGATAGGGCGAAAAGATTTCTTCGCTGATTTCCTCGTTCGGTTGGTAAACGGTAAAAACGGTTTGTTCTTTATGAACATAGTGCGCACTGTATTCATATACCACCAAGTTCTTTTTGGTTTCCTCTTTCTCCTTTTCCCTTATTTTCTTCATCAGCACACATTGACCGTCACAATGGAGCTGGGGCTTGTCTTTGTTGATACATTTCGCAATGTAATCGGGCAGGTGTATCTGATAGTCCACGGCCATGATACTGCGATAGAATGATTGCAGTGTCAAAGCGACTAATAGGATATATGCACAAAAACGTATCAAAAGGAAATTATTTTGGGTCAAATATACAGAAACAATCGTTCATAGAAATGACAAACGTCATTTTTGTCAAACATTAGAGCTTTCCTCGACGAACTAAAAGACGTTCAGCATTAAGATATGATTATGGGTAAGGTTTATTGCACAGTTGGAGCTGGTATAATAAAAAAACCGTCAATTCCCCTTGAACTGACGGTTTTATCATTTCATTATTCATCTAATCGAATAATGAGCAATTTGTCCATTGTTGTGACCGTTACTCGTTTTTGGGGAGAAAACCCCAATCTATCGAGCCATAGTCCGCTTAATCTGATAACGGGAACCGTGGTTTCACTCCAACGGTTAGACTTGATGGTTGGTTGGATTTTTAAGCTCCTGACCTCTGGTCGTTTGCTTACTCTCTTCTTGTGTGTTCGCATAACTTTTTGAAGATTTTAAGTAAGTAGCCTGACAGTACTGCGAACACACAAGAAGACTTGATATGTGCAGGACTTGCACCTGCTCTCTGTCAGGCATATTGTTAAACATTAAAGTTTTCATTGGATTGCTCCCTATGTATTCGCACTACAAATATAATATCCTAAACCCATTAAACCAAAATGCCTTAATTAATCCCTGTCTTTTTGCTCTTTCAGCCGTTCAAGTTTTTCTTTAGCCTGTTCTGCCTGCTCCGTGGACTGTTTAGCATTTTCTTCGGCTTTTCTAATGGCAAGCAATTTTTCTTCTTCCTGCTTCACCCAAATTTTAAGTTCTTTGGGGTTGCTGTTGTATATGGAATCAATATCCATTGATACGGGTGGATAAAATATTCTCACCATCCGGATTTTGATATCGCTGGCGTGCAGAGCCGAATTTGACCGCCAAAGCTGAAAGCTGGCGAAAAGAGAAAATACCGATACAAGCACAAGGACTGCCCCCGTAATGATATACGGTTGTTGTCTCCCTGTTAGGCGATGCTCCACATTGACCTTTATCCGCTGTGGCAACTCGCTTATTTCTTTCTTCTGTTCCTCCAAAGCGATGACAACATTGTCGGTTGCATTAACGTGCTGTAAGATGGAGTCTTTCAGCCCGACAAGCGTTTCCTCCGTTACTTTACTATCCAACTTTTTGCTTATTTCAGCCAGTTCGTCCGAATAGTCCTTGGCTTCTGACTGCTGTTTTTCGATTTCCTGTAGACGTCCGTCCATGCTCACCATGACCTCCTGTAGGTCTTTTAGGGTGGTCTGTAATTCCTGTTCGTTCATTTCTTTAGTGTTTTATCTGCTGATTCCTCTTGATTTTTCTTCCTCTGGTTTCTTTTTTTTCTTTCGCCAATTTGGGTCGGGTTCGGGCTCTATCGAAGCGGGCATGTTCAATAGGTCACCGAGCAAGCCCATTCCCGCTTCGTATGTATCTGACCGCTGTTCCTGTTGTCCGAGTACTTCCCGTATCTCGTCGGCAAGGGTTCGGTTTTCCGTGGTGGAGTGCGTTATTCCTATTGCTCGGTTTTCGCTTAGCTGTTTCTCTATCCCTGCAAAACTGTATTTGCGGTCGATTGCCGAACCTTTGAACTTCACACCGTCCTTTTCAAAGGAAATGCCCTGTACCTCATTTGTTCCGCTACGGTACTTGTATTGGATGCCGATACCATATTTTGCAAGCGTCGTTTCTACCTGCTTCCACGTTGTGGCTTTTGCCATGATGTCGTTAAGGGCATCAAGAATGGCATAGCGCAATTTGTCGTTTCCTTTCAACGCCTGCCTGTTTACCTTTGCCTTGCCCTTGCCGAGATGGTAGCCGTAACGCTCGGTCATCTCCCTGCATATCTTTCGGCTCTTGTGCCAGTGGTTGAAATTGCCTATCGTCTTTCCATCGTTGTCCACTCTGTTGTAGACGATATGGAGATGCGGATGTTTTTTATCCGTATGCAGTACGGTTATGTATTGGGTGTTCTTGATGCCCATTTTTTCCATGTACTCCCTTGCGTGCTGTTCCATTTTCTCCAACGTGAGCTTATCCCTGTCCTCGTTGCTCCAACTTAGCACGGTATGCCCTACGGCATTGCCAAGCTTTGGACGCATCCTGCGCTGGGCATTCAGGTCGCTGGTAATCGCCTTGATGCTGTAATCCCTAACGCCTGCCGAATCCAAAACCTTTGATTGCTCACGCTCCAATAGGTAGCGGATACATCCGCCGAAACTCTTGCCTACGATTAGTTTAGCTATCATCTTTACCAATCCTTTCCATTAAACGCTCCACTTCGCCGAGTAACCTGCGTAGATCCGCCATGATTGTCACAAGCCCACCCGTATGCGCAAGTTTGGTCAACTGGTTGAGGTTGTTCGCCATCCCCGACAGGGTACGCAGGTGGCTGGCTTCCTCTTTTGAAAGTCGTGGTCTTACGACCGCCGTCCTGGCGGTCTTTCTGAACCATTCGCTTATAACCATTCCTGCGCTCTTTGCCCTGTTCGCTATGGCGAGCCGTTCGGTAGGGGTCAAGCGGACGACTAAGGAAACGCTTCGGGTGATGGCTTTTTTAGGCCGTCCACGTGTGCGTTTTTTGCCGTCCGTTCCGTTTTCTTTTGCCAATTTTTTCATTGGCAAACCTCCCCAAGTTTACGGACTGCGACCATCGGGAGCATCCGACGTTCCCCACTCGCTGGAGCGTAGGGGAACGGTTTTTTGCATTGCAAAAAAAAAACTTGCTCCCTACAGGGCGACAAAGGTTTACCTTTGGAGAACTGACTGCGGATGGTCGGTCTTTCCTGCTGTCTTTCCACCATTCTTTCCTGCTGATACCCTGCTCTTGATGGCGGTCACTGCTTACCTGTTTGGTCGGATAAATAGCTAAGGGGATAACTGGATATATCACTATATCATTGTTTGGATATACCATCATTTCACCCCCTTTCCGCTCCTTGCAAGAGCATCACGGATGGCCTCGTCCGAATAGTAGACCTTTCGGCCTATGCGTCGGGGCACGAGGATGCCTGCCTTTTCCCAATAGTGCATGGTGGAATAGGCCACGCCGAGCATGAGCCGTGTCTCGGCTCTCGTCCTGTAACCTATGTTCTGTGGGGGTGGGGTCGGCTTTTCTGCCGTTTCTCCGTGGAGTGCCTCTCTAACGGCCTCCTTTACATTCTCGGATAGGATTTCCTTGAACTCCCTGTCCGAATAACTTGTGAATATCTGCGCCATATCAAACGTATTTGTATGGAGCAATGTTCGGGGGGATTCAAAGGGGGATTGGTCACTATTTCATTTTTGTTCGATAGGATGCCCTGCGGTACTGTTTAAGATATATGGGGCATATATCAGCTATCTTCTTAGTCCTCTTTTTCTTTGGGCAGGTTCGTCCTCTTGTTGCTTTTTCAGCTTTTCAAGTGCTTCGATATCCCCAATGTCTTTGGGTCTTCCCACGTTCCGCTTGTTGCGGATGAGGTCATTGGCACTGATAAACGATATATCAAGTCCGTCTATTTCGGTTTCAAGACGGGTATGGTACGCCTCATCGAAGTCAACACCCGATATGGCATTAAGGATGTCTATGCGTAACGGCGGATAGCCCAATTGGGTAACGTAGTTTTCCCGTAGGAAGTCTTCCTCGGTAAGCCCAAGCTTGCCAAATCCGAACTCGTCTATCACCTTGACCATTTTGCCTGCGTTCTCCGCATCGGGCTTTATCCATATATCGAGGTCACCCGTGTGCCTCGGCCTGCCGTGAAAGGAAAGGGCATAAGCTCCTACCACCATGTACTTAACTTGGTGGTTGTTCAGAAGCTGGACGAAGTCGGTAAAATCCTGTTCAAATATCATCGTTGCGCTGGGTTACTGTTTTTTCCATGTGTTGGGGGTATGTTCCGAGCAACCAACTGTAATATGCCCTGCGCAGGCGTGTTACTTCGGCTATCCGCTCGGAAGCTGGACGGTCTAACCAAAACTGGATATCCCGTAGGTCTTCCTCGTCTATCTTTACTTGGCTGGCAACCATTGCCATCTTTCTCTTTTTCATGTTCTCTTTATAGACTTGTTAGTGTAAAAATACGGAATTTCGGACAGAAATAAAACAGTGCAAAGGGTGTTTATCCGTTCCTGCCCGTGTTCTTTCTAATGTCGTTGACAAACCTGCCTTTGGGAAAATCCGTATCGGGGCAAACGCTTTTCAGATAATTAAGTACCTTATCTTCGTTCTTGGCTTCAAAATCCTTTAGTTTGGCACTTCCCGTCGCATTGAACAGTTTGACATCACGTTCGGCCGTGTCCGCCTTGATGGGTTTGCCACCGAGGATTTTCTGTAGAATCTTGCCCATTTGTCCGTATGTCAGGCCATCGTTCCAGATGGACTTGTCAAGGAACCCCAGCTTGTAAAAGAAGTACATGCGGAGCCTGCCGTTCTCTATGGGGCTGGATGGGTCTATTACTCCATTGTCCGCTTCTTCTTCCTCCTTTTTGTATTCCGACAGTATTCCCTCCAACGTGCGGTTGCGCTCCGTAACGGCGGTTATCTCGTCCTGCTGTTCCTTTACGGTTCGGGCAAGTTCCATGCGCCCAGCATCCAGCACGGCCAAAAGGGCATTTTTTTCCTGTAACTCGGTTTCAAGTTCTTTTACCCTGCTTTCAAGCCCTCTTATTTTCTCCTGCTCTGCGGAAGTGTAACGGTCGATAACTCCCTTTATACCGTGCATGAGGTAGGAACGGATTTGGTCGGGGTCGCCGTCTATGAAGTAGGTGTCGCGGATATCGTCATCGTCCTGTATGATGTCGAAGACAATGCCGTCCGCACTCAATTGCCTTAACTTCGTTTCGTAACGCTTGAATTTCTCCACGTCAATGCGCACCTTTATCTTGTGCAAGCCATGCTCTACGGCCATAGCTTCCAGTTCGGCAAGCAAGGGGTTCAGTTGTTTCTGTACTTCCTCCCGAAAGTGGGGTATGTATGGTGCGTCGGTTATGGCCTCTGCCAATCGGTGGTATGTGCCGTCGTTGATGCCCTTGAAAAATTCCATCCAAGCGGTGGCAAAGTAATCCTGTCCGCCGATGGCATCCCATTCCAAACCCGTACCCGTTTGCAGGAACGTGCGACCGTACCAAGTGAAGTCGGCAAGTAGGCTATTTAGGTGTTTTAAATCCTTTAAATTCATGTGGGTTCTGTTTTGGTTATCCTGCCTTATCCAGTTCTATTTTTGCGGTCACCGTATCAAGTATGAGCTGTGCGTTTTCCTCACGGGTCATCTTGATATATTTAAAGAAATTGGTTTCCGTGGTATGCCCCGTTATCTTCATGATGGTGAATGTGGGAAGCCTGTAGTGCTTGTACATATTGGTGGCAAACGAACGCCTTGCCGTGTGCGTTCCAAC
>NZ_JAENGN010000025.1:0-34600 GCF_016533505.1 Parapedobacter sp. ISTM3
TATACTTCCCTCGGGCATCTACGACTATGTGCTGCGGGACCACCTGGGCAACACGCGGAGCGGCTTTGCGTCAAACGCCACGGGTACGGCCAAGTTCGTGGCGGACTACCGTCCCTTCGGTATGGTGTACAACCAGGGTAGCATACCTTCGCCGAAAAACCGTTATCTTTACAACGGCAAGGAGTTGCAGGACGGTTCTGGGTATTACGATTACGGCGCAAGGTTCTATGATCCGGTGATTGGCAGGTGGGGAACGGTGGACCCGTTGGCGGAGAAAATGCAAAGTTGGTCACCTTATGCCTATGCTTTCGATAATCCGTTGAAGTTTGTTGATGTAGGTGGCGAATACCCTTGGCCTGTTACAATTCGTTCTTTTATATCTACGCAGAGTACAGCTGGCGGCTTATTCTATGCAGACGGTAGAGGCCCTTCTTTTGGAGGTACTTCAAGGGTTTATTCATCTTTTGTTGTTGACCCTTCTAATAGGCAGGTTACACAGCCTTTTACGCAAAGTGATCCTACTATATTCTATGGTTTAGGTGTTCCGGGGCAGCCAGGATATTTACCTCCGCAAGCTAAGATCGGCAACCCCTATGGCAGAAATGATAATATTAGCTTTTCTGAGAGTACAGCTTCCTTTGACTTTAGCCATGCAGGGAAAGATCCCATTACTCCAGGTCTCATTACGCCAGAGTTGGATCTTCATGCTAGGCTTTCTTTTAATGAAAATCTGAAGAAAGGTGTTTTATCTATCAGTGGGTCATTTTCAGGGGATACTTTTCCAAGTTCAGAAGCATTCATTACGGATCAATCAGGTAAAACAAAGCTTTTTCTGGGAGCCCAAAAGGAAAAAGGAGGTTTGTTAAACTTGATTGGTGATAACAAGCAACCTTCATTCAAAGTGAACATGCATGTACTGTTTGATAAAGAGGGTAATTTTACCGGCGTTCGGCAAGGGATGAACAACTATACCGTGGACGAATGGAATAAGAAAGTACAGGAGGACTTTAACAGATGAAAATAACTAGTGTTTTGTTAGGCGTTTTTATGCTACTAGGTTGTGACAGAGCGGAGGAGGAGATAGTCATTGTTCCCCGAAATTATACAGGTTATATTATAATTGTCTATAATCAGGCAAATGGGGCAGACCCTATTTATGAAAACAGGAAGCGAGTATACCAAGTTCCTTCCAATGGTGTCTTAAAAACTAAGTTTTCGCCTAATCCTGGTTGGATGGGGTTTCCAGAGTTCTATTATGAAAAAGTAGCACCTGAAAATAGGATACCGTTTAAGTTTGATATTAAAACATTACCGGCAGATAGTGTTGTCGCTTATGGAGGTGCAGCTGGTAGCATAAATAAGGAGGCTACCGGAAAGGAAGCAATAAAGCTTTTAACATACCATATTGGTAATAAGGCTCAGATCGATTCGACTTATGAACAAGTCAAGAAGTTAGACATACTTAAAATAACAGAGTAATGACTACGGCGCGAGGCTGTATGACCCGGTGATAGGCAGGTGGGGCACCATCGACCCCAAGGCTGAATTGGGCAGGAGGTGGAGTCCGTATGCCTATGCGTTTGACAATCCAATCAGGTTCATTGACCCGGATGGTATGTGGCCATATGACCCTCCCGGCAATGGTATGTCCATCGTGGAGAACATATATTGGGACTTGCGAGACAGGGCTACTGCAGGAATAGTAACAGTAGGAAGTTACTTGCTTAATCGCCAAAGCCCAGCCATCCCTGTTGTTACCATCGACTGGACATACGGCGAAAGCGGAAGGTCCGGCCAGTTGGTTCCGGTAACAGGTAATACACATGCCCAAGCGGCTGTTGGATTATTGGATGTTGCCGCGGTATTCCCAGCGAACGGACCCGCAGGATTACTGGTCAAAGCGCCGGGAGCGAAATCTTCGCTAGTAACTGCTGCAACCGACATTCTAAAAGTAGAGAAAAATCTTTTGAAGTCGGAGAAGTCCTTTGAGAAGCTAATCACGGAGCACAAAGACAAACTTAGCCAATACATCAAAGACCCTGATAAATTTGACAATAAGGGTATACTTCAAGGAAAATCTCCGGAGTTAAGAGAGAAGATTATATCAGGGAGGGTTAAAGAGCTTCAGAGCCAAATTACCAAACAGGAAAACGAATTAAATAAGGTGAGAAACCAACTTAATGAAGTTAAAAAAGTTAAAGATGACCAAAGAATGTTGTGATATAACCTTGGAGGAAATCAAAGGGTTATTCAATCTCGCTATTGAAAAATTACAGCGGGAGAATGTGCTTAAAATCTCTTTTGACAAAGACGAGTATTGGAATGTACTCGGCGGAGATATGAACGACTTTTCGAAAGCCCCTGACCCGGGGGTTGGGTCATTGTACGATGATATTGGTTACCTTAAAAGGAGTTTGGAGGAAAAGCAGATATTGAGTTATTCGGACTTTGATAGGCTGGCGGCAGTGCTGAAGAGTATTAGCAATATTGAGGCTCCTGCATAAGAGTAACCTTGCAGTCACTTACAGCCCGGCCGTCCAAACGAGCCGGGCTTTTTCTTTTTTTCAGTTTACAGTTTACAGTGCCGCGAAGCTCTTGAGCCTTGCCGCCTTGATGAACGCGTCGATGGTAGCGAAGACATGGGCGCGGGCGTCGCTGTCCAGCCCTTGCACCTCTTTCAGCCGTTTGAGCGTCTCGTTGTCGATATGCTTGTACTCGCCGTACTTGACGGGAGTCGAGGGTGCCGCCGAGTGCATAAAGATGCTTGGCAGGACAACGGACAGACATCATATAGCTTCACAGATTGGTTGAAGATGTTGCTTACTTCTTCTTCGAATATAAATTTGTCCTGCCTTTGTTGGGATGTGGTTTGATATCAATTAGATGAGTTAATCGCCGCATAGTAGAATGGATAGAATTGCCTTTGTATCTCCATCCATAGTTGTCGCGGAAGAATTTTGCGATTTGTCTTGTTTCCTTTGGCTGGTCTAGAAAGTCTGTTTTCAGTAATTTGTATTTGATTGCATACGGTATGGATGGTTCTTTACTGAGGATAACATATATCGATGGCTCGTTTTTGTATTTCTCCGTAAGTTTTGCTCGTAAATTTTTAGGAGGAACAAAAGAGGCTTTACTCAGCTCTTCTAGTTTGATGTTGGTAAATGCTAAAATACCACTCAAAGTGCTTATTTTAAAAGATTTATTGCCTGATTCAATATTGATCAACGTCGATGAAGCTATATTTGCCAGAATAGAGAAATCTTTTTGTGAAAGGCCCAAGGCATCTCTAAGTTCAACTACATTCGAACTAATTTGTAAGCTTGTGTTGTCCATGACGCAAATGGACGACACATAATTGTGGTATTTTCAACAAATATTTGTTTATTTTGAAGTAATTTTATAACTTTGTATAATTGAAATACAAACGATTATCTATTAATATTCGTTTGGTGCAGTTCAGGTATTAACAAGAGTCTTGCTCCCACATTCTGACGACGGCTAGCAAGGCAGCAGAATAAATACCCCAACACTGTCTTTTGTAAGTGCTATCTTTGGCATTCTTAAGATAAGTGTGGGGTCTGCTGTTCACCCATGAAGCCGTAAGTCGTCAGAAAATTTATGTGGGACATGGGATGCAGGCTCCACACTTATTTTTTGTGGCCTCAAAACTAAAGCAAGGCTTGTTGAGTAAAACAGGCCAATGAAAACAAAAAAAACCATCCCATCTAAACCCATCCAACCTATTCATCATAGGAGGGAGGATGGTCATTTGGTATCCAAAACGTGGGGGATTTCCACGTCTAATCTCTTTAAAAGCATCGCGAAGAATCCGGTTTGATTTGCAGTAAGATCGCTGAGTGAATTTCACCTTTTCTTACACCCAAATCAAACATTTAATGAAGCAAAAATTACGCTTAGGGGATAGCTATGCCCTTACTTATAAAAATAAAAAAAGCTTACTATGTGTGCAGACCCTTGCGAAGGCACCGGCCCTCCCCGGGCTGGGCCTCGCAATTGGGGTACTGGCACTGCTCCTGCTGATAAGTACAAGTGTGTACGCCAAGCATGAAGCGCATCCAGACAGCATCACGCCCCTGCAAATAGGGGATACCATCCCCGAATCCCTCTGGCACCTGCCTTTGCAGGTGGTCAATCACCCGGAAGGGAAGGCGACCATTACATTGGGAGACTACCGGGATAAAAAGCTGATTATTCTGGACTTTTGGGCTACGTGGTGCGGCAGTTGCATATCGGCCATTCCGAAAGCGCGGCAGTTGGAAAGCCGGTTCGGGCCGGACATGGCGGTGCTGTTCGCAGGGCACAACAAGCCTTCGGATATCGCCAAGTTTATTGCCGGGCATGCCAAGGGGGATACCCTGCGGGAAAGCGTGGTGGCCGGTGCGCTGAAATCGTATTTTCCGCATGCATACATCCCGCACTACGTATGGCTTAGCCATGGCCGCGTCGCAGCGATTACCGATGGCCAGGAGCTGACGGGTGCAAACATCACCGCACTGCTGAATGGCGGTTCGCCGGCATTACGCAGGAAGCGGGATGTGCTGGGCTTTGATCGGTTCCGCCCGTTTTCCGAATACCTCGAACAGGTCTTTTCGGGCGATTTAATTGTGCAGACCATGCTTACCGGTTATATCGACGGACTGGGGGGATCGGGGGCAATCCGGTACAGCGGTGACAGCCTGCTAAGAAGACAGAACCTTATCAACGCGCCGCTGATCCGTATCTACAATACGGCCGTAGGCAAGCCTTTCAACCACTTCATCATCGAAGCCTCCGACGAAAGCCTGTTTGACAACGTCACGGATGATCCGTATTGGCATGAAGCGCACACCTATTGCTTTGAAATGGTTACGCCTGCTTCCATGCCGGAGGGCAGGAGAAAGCAGTTGCTCATTGCCGAACTGAACGGCAAGCTCGGGTTGCATTGCCGCGTGGAAGAGCGGGAGATCGACTGCTATAAACTGGTCGCCAGCGAAAAAACAAGCGCCGCGGAAAGTGCCGCCAAGGGCGGGAAAAGCGGTACAGCGGATGTCGTGGATGCATTCAATTTCTTTTCGAAATATGTACACAACCGTACAGCCTACAACCCCATCCTGGTGGATGGATGTCCGGATGGGGTACGCCTGCCGATGCCGCCACGGGATGCGCTGGACGGAATCCCGGCGTTGAACGCTTTCTTGGCTCCCTTCGGTGTGCGGGCCGTGCCGGCCCGGGAAATGGTGGAAGTGTTTGTGTTATCCGACCAGCAACAGGTGGCCCAGACCAAATGAATTGAATTTAACCGTTTTATTGAATATACCAAACCGATGAAAAATCACTTAACCGTATGTATCTTATTAATTTTATGGTGCCACCTCTGCTACGCCGGGCAGCCGGCCATGCTGAAGGGGGAGGTCTACGCCTCCACAGACGATGCACCTATCGCCGGTGCTACCATTGTCGCAATGCCCAGCGGGCTTAAGGCCGTGAGCGACGGCTTGGGAAGATTCGAGCTCCGGTGGACCGGTACGGACACGCTGCTATCGGTCAGTTCCGTTGGCTTCAAAACGATGGAATATCCCATACGGCGGGCCGTGGACGATATCGTTATCCGATTGGTAGCCGATAGCTATACGCTCGAAGAAGTAACCGTGGAAACAGGCTACCAACGTATCCCGAAGGAACGGGCTACGGGCTCCTTCGAGCTGGTAGACAACCACTCGCTCAACCGCGTCGTGAGTACCAATATCCTCGAACGGCTGGAAGGTAGCAGCAGCCTGTTGTTTGATAAGGAGCCTGCCCGGCCCGGAATTACGCTGCGGGGGCTCAGCACCATCGAAGGGAATACCAATCCCCTGATTATTCTTGACAACTTCCCCTATGAGGGTGATCTATCGAGCATCAATCCGAATGACGTGCAGAGCGTGTCCTTGTTGAAAGATGCTTCCGCGGCGTCCATTTGGGGAGCGCGGGCAAGCAATGGCGTCATCGTGATCACGACGAAGAAAGGGGGCTTCCGGCGGCCTACTGCCGTGCAGGTGACCAGCAACACGCAGTGGGTTTCTAAGCCTGACCTGTATTATTTCCAGCAGATTTCGAGCAGCGATTTAATCGACGTGGAGCGGATGCTATTTGACGCGGGTGCTTATACACCGGCTGAAAACAGCAGCCAAAGGACATTTATCTCCCCTGTTGTGGAATTGCTCATTGCAAACCGGGATGGCCTCATCGGGGATGGGGAGTTGCAAGCCGGATTGGACCGCTACCGCGCCATTGACAGCCGCGACCAATACATGCGATACCTGTACCGCAATGGCCTCAACCAGCAGTATAACGTGAACCTGAATGGGGGCGGGGCTCGCGCTGCCTTCCATGTGTCCGGCGGGTATGACCGCAACGTAAGCAACCTGGATGCGAAGTACGAGCGCCTGTCTTTACGTGCCAACGGAGACTTTCTGCTGGCGCCGAAAATACGCTTAAACACGTCCACGGCTTATTCGGAGACGGCTACCCGAAATGGCCATCCGGGATATTCGACCAACAGCAACTACTATAGGCCCTATATCAACCTGGTCGATGACGAGGGAAAGGAAATCCCGCATTATCAGCTGAGGCAGGGCTATGTGACCGCCATGCAGGAAGAAGGTGTTTTCCTGGATTGGGCACGGTATCCGCTGCGCGAGAAGCAATACGATACCCGCATTGCCAGGCGGCGCAATCTGATGGCCAACGCGGGTTTGACGTATACCATCATCAATGGGCTTGATATCGGGCTGACCTATCGCTACGAGCGTGAGCATGAAGACAGCGAACAACTAAGGGGCTTGCAAAGCTTCTATACGAGGGATATGATCAACAAGTATACGACCATCGGCACGGATAATCGCATAATACGGCATATTCCTGAAGGCGATATCTACATTGCCGGCTTCACGGGGTTACTGACACACAACGGGCGGTTGCAGGCTACCTATGAGAAGGAGATAGCGGGTCGCCATAGCGTAAACGCACTGGCCGGCCTGGAGGTACGAAGTATCCAGACTGAAATCGTGCAAACCGGTGAATATGGATTTGACAGCGACCGGTTGCTTTACCAGCATGTAGACTACATCAACCCCGTACGCCACCCATTGAATGGCAGCAGCCAATACATCCCTTATCTGGGCAACTACGGGAGCCTGCAGAATAATTTCGTTTCGCAGTTTGCAAACATTGCATACAGCTATGCCAGACGGTATACGGTGAATGCAAGCGCGCGCAGGGATGCCTCCAACCAATTCGGGTTGAACACCAATGACAAGTGGAATCCACTCTGGTCCGTAGGGGCGTCATGGCATATTTCCGGTGAGCGCTTCTGGCGGGTTGCCCAACTCCCCCTCCTGAAGTTGCGTGCTACGTACGGCGTTACGGGAAACGTAGACCCCTCGAAGACGGCCGTTCCAATCATCCGGTACCAGGGTATTGATAATTTTACGCAGCTGCCGCGGGCCGTCATCAGTAATCCGGCCAACCCCGAATTGCGATGGGAACGCAACAGGATGTTCAATGTCGCGCTGGATTTTGCGACCGCCTCAAACCGCTTTTCCGGCAGTGTGGAATACTATACCAAGCGCAGCGAGGACCTGTTTGGCCCGGCGATTAACGATATCACGACAGGTCTGGGGGCTACCATCACGAAAAACATCGCGGACATGCGAGGCAGTGGGGTGGAAGCCAGGTTGCAGGTCGGTCTGCTGGAAAGTAGCTTCCGGTGGCGTGCCACGCTTTGGTATAATTATAACCGGAGCGAAGTGCTCAGCTACCTGGAGAATAGCAACCGGGCCAGCAGTTCGAATATCACCTGGGGAAATGAGTTGACGGCCGTTCGGGAAGGGCGGCCCCTGTATTCCATCGTATCCTATCCATTCAGCCGGCTGGATAGCGAGGGGCGGGTGGTCAGCAGATTGGAGGGCGAAGAGTCTACCGATTATCAGGCCATTATGCAGGCAGATTTGGATAACCTGGTCTACAGCGGATCGGCGGTGCCCGTGCACTTTGGCAATGTGATCAACAGGTTTGAATATGGCAGGGCGTACTTGGAAGTCAACATCGCTTATAAAGGAGGGCATTATTTCCGCAAGCGGGGTCTTTCGTATGAAGGGATCTTCTCGGGAAGAACGCTTGGCCACGGGACGGCCGCCATACGGGATCGCTGGCAGAAACCCGGCGATGAAGCCTTTACCAATATACCCGCAATGCGGTATCCTGCGGACAACGATGTTTACAGCTTTTCTGAATTATTTGCAGGACGTGGCGATCACCTGCGGATCCAATATATAAACCTTGGCTATCAGTGGGACGACCTGCGGGTCGGATCCAAGCAGGTGCCCGTGCGGGTCAACCTGAATGCGGCCAACGTTGGTATCCTATGGCGTGCCGACCGGAGCGGCCTTGATCCGGACTATCCACTCAGCCTGCCGGCACCGAGGACATATGCCCTGAGTGTGAATGTTAATTTCTAAATCAAAAATTCTTTTATGAAAACGACAATAAGCTACTTCATTGCCCCGCTGGCTATCATGGCGATGGCCTCCTGTTCGGATTTTTTAGCGGTCAAACCGGACAAGCAACTGGCTGTACCCAATACCTTGGATGACTTGGAAGCGATATTGAATAATGCAAATTTGCTGAATACCGTGGTATTGGGATTGGGCGAAGCCAGTTCGGATAATGTGCTGCTTTCGACAAGCCAGTGGCAGGCATTAAATGAAGCCGATAGGAACATTTACATTTGGAACGATGGGATCATCCCCCACAACGCCAACGTTAATAACCCTTGGCAAAGACCTTATCAGATTATTTATTATGCGAACTCCGTGTTGGAACAAGGGGCGGAGATACAGGCAAATTTGGAAGCAAGGGACCAGGAGCGATGGAGCCGGATCAGGGGAGCGGCACTTTTCTTTCGTGCGTACTACTACATGTCATTGACCGCAACCTGGGCGCCCGCATACCGTGCGGCTACTAAAGATAACGAGTTGGGGGTGCCACTTAGATTGTCATCTGATTTCAACATCCCATCCGCGCGATCCTCAGTTGCAGCATGCTATCAGCAAATTGAGGAAGACTTGAAAATGTCGGTCAATCTCCTTCCATTATCGGTTGAGTATCCCGTCAGTCCAAGTAAACCTGCTGCATACGCTTTGCTTTCAAGGGTATCGATGGCTATGGGCAAATTTGATGAAGCCAATCGGTATGCAGATAGTTGTTTAATGCTGCGCGCTGATTTATTGGACTACGCTACGTTGTCTACCGATCAGGCTTACCCGGTTCCCGAATTCAATGCTGAAGTGATTTTTCACACTTTCGGCAGTACCAACGTAGTGATGAGGGCCATTTTGGTGGGCGGTGTGGACACCAGCTTATATAATCAATTTTCAGACAGTGACTTGAGGAAGGCGTGCTTCTTCATTAAAAATGCCGACAACTCGGTAAGATTCCGAGGTTCTTATTCAGGAAATGCCAATCCGTTTACAGGCCTGGCGCTGGATGAGGTTGTGTTAAACAAAGCCGAATGTATGGCGAGATTGGGAAATGGTGAAGAGGCTTTGAGATGGTTGAACAAGCTGTTGCAAAACCGCTATGCCGCTGCGGCATTCACGCCTGTTGTGATACAGGATACAGACGATCTTCTTGAAACGATTTTGCTCGAACGCAGGAAGCAATTAATGTTTAGAGACATCAGGTGGATGGATCTGAAACGGCTCAACCTGGAGCCAAAATATGCGAAATCCTTAACAAGGATTCTTGACGAAGAGCGTTATGAACTTCCGCCCAACGACCCCAGGTATGCTTTGCCCTTGCCGGAAAATGTAAAGCAATTTTTAGAATAGCAAAAGAGCGCCCGATGCAGGCGCTCTTTTCCCCTCCGCCAACCCCGGCAGTGATTATTCCAAACGAAAGGTTTTATTGTAATCGTCATCCGTATCGGCGGTTACCGACCCGTGCGTCAGATTGGGCTGGTCGTTGTTCATGGGATCAGCAGTGTCCTGAATGGAACATATGGTGCCGTCCAATCCTCCGCAGGTCACCCCATCAGGCTGGTTTCTCGAATAGTTTTGGGGGAGATTCGGGTCATTGGAACCGGGCTGAGGGTCGAAGTACCATGTTTCCTGCCGGAGTTCCGGCGATTGTTTTGTTTCTCCGGCAGATAACTTCAGTACAAGGGATAAAGCAACTGCCCATATAAGTCCAATAATTGCGGCGGCGCGTAGCCCCGCTTTTGTCGATATGGTCATGATATCTGAAAGGCATTTAGACGGAAATGCGTACCGTTTTATGTCTAAAAAATGAAGAACTGGTTAGTCGGGATTATCGGTTGACCAATCCGCCGGACCTCGGCTATTCGGCGCGTAGTGCCCGGTCAGCTACATGTACGGCTTGCGCCGAAACACGGCAAACCGCCAGAGCGGCGGGTGCGTACGGCATGACAGGCTGTTTGTATGGTGTATGGCTTCCATACAGCCAAAGGTAGCGCGTATCCTGCCCATCCGTTTGTGATTTCGTAGCTGGCAAGATTGTTATTTTGTAAGGGGGATGTTTTTCCTCGGCTTCGGCGCATCCGGCGCTTCCCGTGCTTCAGCGGGTGTGGCACCGTAGTAGGCTTTGAACTGGTGGTTGAACGATGCTTGCTCCCGGTATCCGAGCCGGAAGGCTATTGCAGCGATGGGCAACGGCGTTTCCCGCAGCAGCTGTAGGGCAACAGCCATCACGGCATCCGTGATGTACGTTTTGATGGATTGCCCGGCGTGTTTGGCGAAGTGATGGTGTAGCGTTTGCCGGGAGCGATGCAGATCGGCCGCGAGTTTGGCTACGGAGGGATAGCGTTGGGCATCGATTTCCTGCTGGATGCCCAGTTTGATGGCATCCGTAAGGGGGTCGGTATACGACCCGGACGGTGCATCGCCTGTCCTGCTGTGTATTGCGGTAGCCAAATGCCGGGATCGGTGCAGCTCATCCAGCTGTACGGCGTACCCGTCGATAGCGTGGTCCATGGCCATGCCTTCCAACAAGGGAAGTCCGAGCAGACCTGCCACCGTGATACGCATGCGGTGGCTCATCGGATAGGCATGGGATGCATGGCATTGATGGCCTTTTGTGCGGAGCCGGTTCAGCAATGCCTGTTGCACACCATGGAGCGATGTACGGTATCGCGCTTGCCAGCCCCATTCTATTACGAGCCCCACAAGGAGGTGGCGCCCCTTGCTGACGGTGAGGGCGCCTTGCTGCCCGGCGGGGCTATAGACCTGCCCGTAGTAGCCTGCGTACACCGCAAAGTGGCTGCCTTTGGCATTCCGCCACGGGTGGAGCGTAAATGCACCTTGCAGGGCATAGAGATGATGGAGGTCACTGTGCAGACTGGCAAGGGGTAGGCTGATCGGCCGATTGGCGTCTACTTCCAGTGCTGATACATAGCTATGGCGCGCATCGTGCGCCTGATGGATGAGCGAAAAGTACGGATGTTTCATGTACCATGTGGTTGCCGGCCGGGCATAGGCGAGCGTATAGGATGGCCTAAATGGCGGGCGATCCACTATGGTGGCCTCGGGGTAGGCACGTTGGGGATGCAGGATATACGCATCATGCATCAGGTGCCTCCATGCTGTTGCCTGGCGGGAGGGCGTGGTCGTTGGCTGGCACGACCTGCGCCGCTATGCGGGGCGGATGTTGCGGGTATGGTAGTCGATCTGTCGGTATCGCTGTCAATCGGCCCATGTGCAGTTGGAGCAGCCGGTCGGCCAGTATGCGGCTGCTGCGGCGGTGGCTCACGAGCACGATGGCCATGCCCTGGGTTTTGCGCCTTAGCAGGGCGCTGTGTACGAGTGCTTCGGCTTGGTCGTCCAGTGAGGCAGTAGCCTCGTCCAGCAACAGGAGCTGTGGCTGGCGGTAAAGTGCGCGGGCCAGTGCCACTAACTGCCGCTGGCCACCACTGAGTAGGCAGCCATCCGGGCCCAAAGGGGTATCGAAGCCCATTGGCCAGGAGGCAATGCAGGGCAGCAGTCCGAGTTCGTTGCATAGGCCTTCCAACAGTGCCGTATCGCGCTGCAAGCCGGCACATACGTTGGCCGCCAGTGTATCATTAAAGAGCTGCGTATGCTGCGGCACCACAGCAACGAGTCGGTGCAGCGCTTCAGGGTGTATCAGGGCCGCTGGGTGGATGCCAAAGGAAATCCGCCCGTCCGATAAGGGATACTGCTGGAGCAGGAGCGACAGCAACGTGCTTTTGCCCGAGCCGGAGCTGCCTTGGATGATGGTGATTTCGCCTCGGTGAAACGCAACCGAAAGGTCTTGCAGGACGGCCGCCTTGCGGTGATAGCCAAAGCAGACTGCTTCCATGCGCACGGGCAGGATGGTATCGGGATACAGCAAGGTGGCGCCAGCCATCGTATCCGGCGGTAGCTCCAATATGGCATACAGCCGGCCGGCGGCAACCTGGGCTTCCTGCAGGTGCTTGGTGATGGGCATGAGCTGGGCGGCAGCTCCGCTGAAATAGCCGCTCAAGGTGTAGAAGGCCAGCAGCTCGCCCAAAGACAACGGCCCCTGTAGTACCGCCAAGCCGCCCGCCCATAGTATTGCGAGCGAAAGGCCCTGCGCCAATAGGGAAGTGGCTTCATCCACCCAGCTGCTCATACGGCCTGAAGCATGGGCAGCGTGCAGCAGGTCATGGATACGGGCTTCCAGCTTATGGGCATGCAGCTTGCCGAGGCCGAGTTGCTTTACCGTGGCGACGGCTTGGAAGGTTTCCGTAAACTGGCTGTCCAATGCGGCATCGGCCTCCATCAACTTACGCTGCAAACGGCGGTGCGCGGTGTGGCCGAAGGTATACACAGCTACGTGCAAAATGAGCATTGCCAGTAGCAAAAGGCCCAATTGCGGTTGGCGTACGGACCACAGCAGCATGATGGCGATGAGCAACCCTACAGGCACACCCAGTTGCAGCAGCATATCGTTGATGAATTGGCGGATTTTGACGGCGTCGCCCATGCGGGAAAGCAGCTCACCCGTCTGCATCTGGTTGAAGAAGATGCGGGGCAACCGCAAGAGGTGGCCGCAATATATCGTGAGCAGGCATGTATCGATGGCCCTGGCAGTACGGAGCGTGAGAAGCCGCCTGCCCGTGCTGGCGGCGGCCTGGAGGACGATGACCAGCATAAAAAGTAATCCGGTATAATGGAGGGCGGCCTTGTATCCATGGGGTATGATGTCATCCGTAAACCATTTTACGAACAAGGCGCCGCCCATGGCCAGCAACGTGGCGGCGATGGCCAGCAACAGTGTGTGGCCCAGCTGCGCTTTCAACGGGCGCAGCAACCGCCAGCAACGTAGCCAAAAGCTGGCAGTATGGCTGGCATGTCCATAAAACTCAGCCCCCGGCAATAGCAGGAGGGCAGCACCGCTCCAATACGAGCTAAAGGTAGCCGCGGGCCAGCGATGCCGCCTTCCATCGGCGGGGTCGAGTACCGTGCTGTGGCGCTTGCCCGCTTGTGCCAGTACCACAAAGTGGTCTCCCGTGTCCGAGTGGCTGAGGTGTACAATGGCCGGCAACGTGGCCTTTTGGATGCCCGCATAGTCGCCCTGTACAGCCTCGGCTTGAAAGCCTATCCGCAATGCGGCTTCTCGCAAGCCGTTGAGCGTACTGCCCGTGCTATCCGTACCTGCCAACAGGCGGATATGGGCGATAGATAACGGTTTGCCATAGTGGGCTGCGATCGCAGCAAGGCAGGCTGCCCCGCAGTCGCTTTCGTCATGCTGGCGGATGGTTTTCATGGTTGTTGAGCGGTATTGACAGTAACATTTTGTTTGTTTTTGGCGTTTTAGTTCCTTGTTTTTGGAAGCTTATATTATATTTAGCCACGTTTTACCTATCCTTCACCGGATCTGAAGCTTGCTATCTATGTTTGCTGCACTACATGAGGCGCCATTGTCTTATCTTTTGTCATTGATTATTTTGGCCTTAAGCATCGCCGGTATTTATAAGCCATCGGTAGTCGCCGGGTTGCAGCTGTATCCCTATGCCATATGGCGCGCCAGGCGGTTACATACGTTGTGGAGCTCCGTTCTGGTGCATAATGGCTGGGGCCATTTGCTCGCCAATATGGTGTTTGTACCCATGTACATGGGCGAGGTGGAGTACATGCTGGTAGACGATTTCGGAGCGGCTCCTGGCCGGGCAATACTGCTGGCTACAATCTTCATCATGCCGATGCTGGCCGGATTGGCCACCACCGTTGAGCACAGGCATGACATAGGACATCGATCCGTGGGCGCTTCTTCCCTTATTTTTGGCTATGCCGTGTTTTATTATTGCTATTTGCCGCTCGATAGCGGTATGGCTGGCGGGCCTTTGTTTGGTCAATTGCGTAGCTATCATATCGGTTTTTTGGGAGTTGTCCTGCTTTTGGGAGCGGAGAGACTGAAAATAGGCAAGGCTGCCTCGGTACATTTATACGGTGCCTTGGCAGGCCTTGCGCTTTCCATCTGCATACGGCCTCAGCTCGTCAGTGAAATCTGTCTGCACATCCGTGGCCGTAATGGTTAGAATAACGCGAGCAGGAAACCTGCGGGCCCTAATATGGCACTCGCAAAAAGGCCGGGTCCCATTTTCCATGCCAGCGATCCTTCTCTCCGCTTGCTGCCTTGGATGGTTTCTGCATGCTGGGCGTCCAAGCGGTTCATTCGGCCGGGAATTATCAGCGCAGGTCGTGAATGTGGTTTGGTATACGTCATTGTATGTGTATTTAATGCTTTCCTCCATTGGAAAGCACTTCAAAATTGGTGAAGATTTGTGGTAATGGGTTGGCATTCAGTAGGCTTGTCATTCCTATAGTTATAACAAGTGGCAGGTTGTCATAACTATAGGAATAAGTAGCGAGTGATCCGCATTGGATATTGGTAAAAAATTGATTATGCAATGTACCAAATCGGTAAAAAAGTAAGAGAAGTACGGATGATGCGTAACTATTCGCAGGAATGGGTAGCCATGAAGGCGGGGATAACACAGGGCGCACTATCGAAAATCGAAAAGGGCCTGACCGAACCGAGTGCCGCTACCTTGAAGAAAATTGCGGATTGTCTGGAGGTAGATATCAATGTTTTCTTCGAAAAGCCCGTCTCTAACAGTGTGTGGAGTACAGACTCACTCATCGGAAGACTTATCGCCCGCGTCCGCTATTGGTGGTGGCGCCGGAGCAATCGATGACATCGCTTTTTTGTTGAGCCCGATGAGCATTGCATATAACGACAACGTTATCTAAGTTTGTATCGGTATAACTAACTGATCTATTCACCCTTACCATCCCCATCCTTGGGGCAACGGAGCTCATACGAGCGAAACGGTCTGTTCGGTACAAAACGTTGCGGTGTGGTGTTGGGCTTGCTTATGCCGTTGCCTGGCTGGCCGCTTGGCGGTGGTACTCATCTGTCTATGCACATGATTACCTCCATTACTCAACTCATTACCTTGCTCAGAGAAGCCGTAAACCTGCTGCGCGAAATCGTGGCCGCGCTCCATAAATTGCTTGCCGTCCTTTTGCTTATCGCCCGACAGGGCGTCGATAACCCTCAACTGGCCGAAATCGCGAAGCCGGATACATTGCATGATGCCAAATACGCCGCCGAACGCATCGGCGTGGTAGATAAGACGCTCTCGAGGCTCATCAAAAAGGGCCTGCTACCCATACACAGCTATGTCAACCGTAAGCGGCAATTCCTGGAAAGTGACATTGAACGCTGCCGTAGATTTTACCGGGATGAATAAGGACTCCTACTGCGCTTCTACTGGACTCCTACTGGACTCCTACTGGACTCCTACTGCCCGCACAGTACAAGCCCAGTACAAGCCCAGTACGAGCGCGGTACGAGCGGGGAAGCACCGCCGGGCGGGGACTTTGTTACAATCCACTCCGTATACCGGACATGTAGCAGACAGTTAACGGACAAAATCGAGTAGTTGCCCGACACTTAGCGGACAATCGTTTGTGAAGGGTAGTTGATTGTTTGCCAATGGTTTATGTTTGCGTTGTTCGTGCTGGGCTGCCTTGGGCAGGGCACGGGCAACGTGAATAAGTTTTACTTTTTAATTACTGATAATATGGCAAAATTCATAAACGGTGCGATAGGCACCTTTTCCGGAAAAGTAGGTAGCATCATTGGCAGCAGTTGGCGCAGTATCCCTTACATACGAGGTTTGAGCAAGAAGCGCACAAAGCCTTTTTCGGAGGCACAGCTGGCGCAGCAACAACGGTTTGCATTGATGGGGCGGTTTCTGCTTCCGCTGAAAGGTCTGCTGGAAATCGGCCTGGCCAATGTAGACGCCTCCAGGGCAACGCTCTTCAACCGGGCGATGGCTCGTAACTTCTCCGCCGTGACGGGTGAATACCCGAATTTCAGCATTGACTATACGCGCGTGCAGTTGAGTAGCGGTTCGTTAAAGCCGCCACGCGGAATTTCGGTGGCCCTTGCAACTGGACAAGCCTCTATATCATGGAATCCGGTAATCAGCCGGTTCGAGGGTTTTGCGGACGATGACATCTATGTGCTGCTGTACGACCGCGAGCTGGACTTGTTCTATACGTCGGACGATATCGTGCAGCGGTCTGCCGGGCAGGTAGACATTCCGCTCGATGCCGATACCGGGGGCCATACGGCAGATATCTGGTTGTTTGCCGTGAGCCGTAATGGAGTCCGCATTTCCAACACGGTGTATGCCGGATCGCATGTATTGGAATAAGCAGGAGGCGCAATGCGCCATGGTAAAACCGAACCGGGGTCTTGTACCCCGGTTCCACTAAGTGACGGATTATGGCAAAACTGATTAATCTTTTTACGTTTTCAGGCGCTATCGGTGATCTGGTGGGGTGCCACGGACCCAATGGATTTTACCTGCGCAGCAGGCCAAGGAAGCCCGTTAAACCACCCACGGTGCGCCAGTTGGAAGCTCGTGCCAAGCTGGTACTGGCCATGGAATTCCTCCGGCCGCTCCGCGAGATCATCTACCTTGGCTTCGGGAAGCAGGTAGACAAGGGCTCCAAAACAGGGGCACTCAACCGGGCGGCTGCCGGCATCATCCGCCATGCGGTAGTCGGCAATTATCCGAAGTTGGCGATTGATCCCGCCCGGGTGCAATTGAGCATGGGCAATGTGATGCCCTTGGCTGATCTCACGCTGACGATGGATGCTGGCTGGATACGTGTATCGTGGGGCGTTAAACTAAACCGGCTGAATGCGTTCGGGGATGATGTTGTCTATCTGCTGGCATATCATCCGGAAGACGGCGCGTTGACCGTGGGCGAAACGCAGCGCCAGGCGGGAGAGCTAATGATAGATGTAGCAGCGGAGCCGCCAGGAAGTGAGCTGCTGGTGTATGCTTGTGTAGCCTTCCGTGATGGCAGTCAATTTTCGGACAGCCAGTTCGTGGGGACCGTAAGCCTACCCACTGCCTATGGTTTAAAAAAACAAAAAATCAAGAAATGAACGAAATGAAAATCATCCGCGTGGCGCAGGGGAAGCACAGTACCCTCAGCCACCTTTATATCGGCAGCCTCTTCTGCTGCTACTTGCTCGAAGACAGCGTGCGCAAGGAGAAGATACAGGGACTTACCTGTATTCCCGAAGGGGAATACCGCCTCAAGCTCAATACGTGGGCGGGCATGAACGCCCGATATGGGCCGAAATATCCCAAGCTCCACAAGGGCATGGTTGAAATTACGGGCATCCCCAATTTTGATCTGGTGTTTATCCATATCGGCAACTACCATACGCAGACGGCGGGTTGCCCGCTCACCGGCTCGTACTGGCAGCTGCTGGATGGCGACTACCAGGTGCTGCACTCGGCGGCGGCATACAAGTACGTATATCCGCTGCTGGTGGGGGAGATGGAGAAAGGGAATAATAGGGTGGTAGTGGAGAATTGGTTTTAGCCCGTTGCTCCACGTCTGGATCCGGTTCGCTTTGATGCCGTCTCCTATGTCGTGTCTGCAACGGGCGTAAAACCCCAAAAGGGGCAGGGTTTTTAATTTTCCCCCCAGCTGCTTAGCAAACCCAAGAGAAACCTAGTGGCGTGAGCAAAGCGAGGGTCACAGTTTCGTTGGGCTTGCTAACAGCCACCCATCCTACGTCGTGTCTGCAACGGGCGTAAAACCTGTGTAGGGTGGTGGAGTTCGGGGTCGAAGGTGGTATATTTCTAAGCTTAAAACAAAAAAACAAAAATCATGGAAACAGAAATAGATAACGTAAATAACAAAGCCGTTGGGCAGTCCGCAGCGGGCAAGCCGACGGTATATGACCGGATAAGGGAAGGGCTGGCGGTGGCCAGCCAGCTTATCATCGCGTCGCCGCTTTCGCTCCCTGCCAAGGTAGTGGCCGTGGCAAAGTATGTGACCCTGGCATTGGGCATATTGGATGCGGTGGAACGCGCGGGAAAAAGTGATGGCAGCGCCGAAAAATAGTGTCTGTAAAAAGCCCCGCTTTCGAGCGGGGTTTTTTGTCCTCAAAACAACAAGCACGGCACAGGTTATTAAAATTTATAGCCCATGCCTATCAATCTATAGCCTATGCCTATCAAATTTATAGCCTGGACGTATTATAGGCAATCGATTCTCAGTGTAGCTTTACTCCGGTTGAAGATAATTCAATTTATGCTTAAACAATGACATTAAAAGCTCATGGCAAAGAGAATTGCTGCGATCTTGTTTTTTTCGCCGCCTATCTGTATCGCGCCATAGTGATTAGCGATCAGCTATCCTTTATAAAATAATTTAACGTACATGAATCAGTTGACACTTGGCTCCATTGTTTATTTCGCGGTGTTTCTTCACGGCCTATCGCAGGTCTCACTAAATGCACAGACATCCTCGGTAATTATACCTTCCAACATTTCGACAGGAAGTCTAGAAAAGAACTTGCTGTTTTATGCAAATAAACGCTATCAGGTAACGAGGCAAGGCCCTAACATTTCGCTGGATGTTCTGTTTGATGGGCGATTCCAACCTACAGAGTCGTCAACGGCTCCGACATTAGCACAGCCATTGGAGATTTTGGTGGAAAATCTACCTCCCCAACATACTCAGCAGGGGGCCTGGATAGGTTGGAGTAGCAGAAATTGGATCCCTACCAGCTTCAAGATTGAAGGGTATAATGTATATAATGGAGTGAATCAATGGGTAACGGTAGCTAATGTGACGAACCATTCGCAAAGGCATTATATGGTAAAAATGCCTGGAGGAAGTTTTTCTAAACTTCGTTTCTCCTTTTATACTGCATCAGGTACAGACGGTCGAATGCAACTATCCCAATTGTTTTATATCCATCCTGAAGCTGTTCAATTATACGATGGGGTCATGGTCAAATATGATGCATCCGGCAACGTAGGGATTGGCACCGCAAACCCTCAAGCCAAACTCGCGGTAAACGGCAACATCCTGGCCAAGGAAGTAAAAGTCAAGACTGACATCAGTGTGCCGGATTACGTATTCGAGCCGGACTACGAACTGCAGGCATTGGCCGATGTGGAAGCCTATGTGAAAAAGCACAAGCACCTGCCGGAAATCCCTTCAGCCAAGGATATTGAAAAGGACGGGCTTGACCTCGCGGAGATGAACCTGCTGCTGTTGAAGAAAGTGGAGGAGCTGACGCTGCATCAAATCAAGCTGCAAAAGCAGCTCAATGAATTGACCAAACGATTGGAAGAAAAAGGAGTTAATGATGAAACGAACAATTAAAACATTAACCACGGCACTTATCATGCTGGGTTGGACAGCGGCCTTATCACAGGTAACGGAACTCGCTCCGGGTAATTACCGTAGCATAGTCATCAACCCAACGGGCAACGGAGACCATACAAGAGGCCTGATCCTGCTGCATGAAATGTACGATGGGGCTAATTTGAATATGAATTATGCCATCGGCACGATTACGGCGTTAAGAGGAAACGCCGGAGGGGTGAACCGCTTGAATATCGCTCAAGTCAACTCTTCATCGGCTTACCAATCGACATCGGCACACTTGGTATCCATAGATAATTCTTCCGTTTGGAAGTTAAAGACCTGCCGTTACAATGGTAAGAAATACCTGGCTATTGAAGTTCCTTATTCGCCGCCCTATCATAACCACGGATTTAAGTTTGTCGGATGGACAGTGTCCAGCGCGGAAAATATGAGGTATGTGTCGTATGAGCAGAGCGGTACTCCCGTAAATACCAATGTGTTGTCAGAAATCGCGGATTACCAGCCGAATATGCCAATCACGCAATACGCTTCTTCATTCACCATACATGGGAATGTGGGGATTGGCGCCAGTCCGACGGAGAAGCTTTCTGTAAATGGCAACATCCGCGCAAAAGAGGTAAAGGTTGAGATGGCAAACTGGCCGGACTACGTGTTCGGGGAAGAGTATGACCTTATGCCGCTCCCGGTATTGGAGTCTCATATCAAAACCCACGGTCATCTGCCGGGTATCCCCAATGCCCAAGAGGCCGAAGCTGAAGGTATCGGCTTGGCCGAGATGAACCGTAAGCTATTGGAAAAAGTGGAGGAACTGACGCTGCATCTGATTGAGAAGGATAAGGAAAACAAGTTTTTACAGGGGAGGCTATCAGCCATTGAACAGCATATCGGTATAAAACAGTCATATGAGAAATAGCCTTTTGAGTAATCGGCAACCTGGCGGAGCTGATAGGCTCAACCTATCAAATTTATAGCCTATGCCTATCATTTATAGTCTATGCCTATCAAATTTATAGCCTGAACGTGGGCGGGGTTTGTATTGCCTTGCATAGCTTTGCGGGTAAAGGAAGAGGACATGAAAAAATTAACAACATTGCTATTTCTGTCTGTGGCCGTAATGTTAGGCTTCGCACAAAATAACACATTCCCAACTGCCGGCAATGTTGGAATAGGAACCAGCTCACCTCAAGCTTTGCTCCACACGCAGCTTCCCAAAAGTAGCGGGCCCGAATATCCAACCGCAACCTCCAAGGGAGATATATTGCACTATTTCACTGCGCATAACAATGCGTTGGAATTTGGTTTGGCACGGGGCGACAACACTCGACGGGCTTGGATACTTGCGAGACATGCCAGTATTTCGGGTTATGGCCATCATTATTCTACATTGCACCTTCAGCCGCAATTGGATGTTGCCACCCATTATCGAGGTGTGGCTATCGGCTACCCCGCATCTGTGACGGTGCCTGTCCAGGTCGGCTTAGCCGTCAATGGCAATGTAGGGATTGGCACCACCAACCCGCAGGCAAAACTTGCCGTAGAAGGCAACATCCTGGCCAAGGAAGTAAAGGTCAAGACTGACATCAGTGTGCCGGATTACGTATTCGAGCCGGACTACGAGCTGCCGGCACTGGCCGATGTGGAAGCCTATGTGAAAAAGCACAAGCACCTGCCGGAAATCCCTTCAGCCAAGGATATTGAAAAGGACGGGCTTGACCTCGCGGAGATGAACCTGCTGCTGTTGAAGAAAGTGGAGGAGCTGACGCTGCATCTGATTGAACTAAGAAAAGAGTTGGATGCCATGAAAGCCGAACGGCGGCATGGACTGTGAAATGTTTTTAAATAATCGCACAAATCTGCATGAATTTATGAAAAAGACGAAGCCTACGTGGAAGAACAGAAAACTTAGGGCTTTCTCCCTTACCGAAGTGCTGGTGGTGCTGGTCATCATCGGAATTATCATCTTACTTGCATTGCCTAACCTCATGCCGCTGATTACCAAGGCTAAAAGTACGGAGGCTAAAGGTCAGTTGCAGCATGTGTATACTTTACAGAAAAATCAGTTTTATGAGCGATCGACGTATAGCGCCAACCTCGAAGATATAGGCTTTGAACAGGAGAAGCTGGTCAGTGATGGCGGCCAGGCCAATTACCGCATCGAAATGGTGCATGCCAGTACCAGTGATTTCGTGGCCCGTGCGACGGCGGTGGTAGATTTCAATGGCAATGGGGTATATAATGTATGGGAGATTGATCAGGACAAAAACCTCCGCGAAGTGACTAAAGATTGACGCAATGATGCTCTGGGCGATGGTAATAGGGTTGCTTGCCTTGGTCGTATGGCAGGATTTTAAGCATAGAGCGGTATTAACATGGCTATTCCCGTTGCTGGTGCTGCTGGCCATTAGCCACTCCGTCGTCCTTCAAGTGTTTTCCTTTGCCGTGGTTCTGACCAACTTGGCTATTGTTGTGGTACAGCTGGCTCTGCTGAACCTGTTGCTATACGGGAAGCAAAAAAAATGGCTAATGCGCGGTGAGCACTGGCTGGGCTGGGGCGATGTGGCCTTTTTTGCCGTGTTGACCTGCTGCTTCTCTACGGTCAATTTTATCGTATTTTATGTAGCGAGCCTCACTATCGTATTGCTGGCGACGCTGCTGACCCTCGCACTGGGGCGCCGGGTGGCTACTATCCCCCTGGCTGGTGGGCAGGCTGCACTGCTTGTCATCGTGTTGCTGGCAGATCATGCCCATTGGGGCAGGCGGTTGTACGTCGATATCGATATCATGAAGTTTATACCTTAGTTAGCGCTCATACATTCCGGTCAAATGGAAGAATTAGAACTGAATCCTGACGATCTCAAGCTTGTAAATGCCCAGCAGGCCTGGCATTATCGCGTCATCCCGCAGCAGCAGGGTAATTATCTGTTGTGCTATACCGACCGCGAAACCGGCTTACAGGAGGTCAGTGAAGAACTGGAGATGATCACCGGTATGGAAGTCGCTATCGAGACGCTTCCGCAGGCTATTATTACCAAATACCTTAATAAACATTACTTGCGTGAAGATGTGGAACGGTCCGCCAAATCAGGGGCGTATTTGGGCGAATCTGCCGACTTTCTTGCCGAGCTTATCGCCGAAGCGCGCCGCCTCAAAAGCAGCGATATCCACATGGAGATTTATGAAGAACGCTGCCGTGTACGCATCCGCATCGACGGGCAGATGATTGAGCGGTATAAGCTCGAGAAGCTGGCGTATCCTGCTGTCATCAATAAGATAAAAATCCTATCGGGCTTAGATATTGCCGAAAAGCGGCTGCCGCAGGATGGACGCATCAATTTCGACAATGGGCAGTACAAGTTTGATATCCGGGTATCCATCCTCCCTACATTGCATGGCGAAAAAGTAGTGCTTCGCCTGTTGAACAACGATGCCACCAACATTTCGCTGGATACGCTGGGGTTTTCCCCACAGGATTTGCGGCATTACCTTGAAGGCGTACAGCGCCCCAATGGCATGGTGCTCATCAGTGGCCCTACCGGATCGGGCAAGACGACTACCCTATACGCCACGCTGAAGCTATTGAATAAAGAAACACGGAATATCCTTACCATCGAAGATCCCATTGAATATACGCTGGAAGGCATCAATCAGGTACAGCTCAAGGAGAGTATTGGGCTCACGTTTGCGTCCGCGCTGCGTACGTTCCTGCGTCAAGACCCCGATGTGATTATGGTAGGGGAGATACGCGATGTAGAGACCGCCGCCATGGCCATCCGGGCGTCCCTTACCGGACACTTGGTGCTCTCCACCATCCATACCAATTCGGCTTGGGGCACGGTCTCACGGCTTATCGATATGGGCATTCCGCCGTTTCTGCTGGCCAACACGCTCAACACAACGGTAGCCCAGCGCTTGGTGCGGCTGCTTTGCCCAGCATGCAAGCAGGAGACGGCCTTTGATCAGGCGCTTTATCCCCGCAATTTTATTCCCTATAAGGCTGTTGATAGCCATTGCGTTCCAAGGGGGTGTGACCAGTGCCATCATACCGGATACCGTGGGCGTGCCGCCATATATGAGATTATCCCAATAGACAGGGCATTGGCAGAGAAAATTAAGCGCAATGAATACGATATCCAGCACAACCTTGCCCAGATGGAAATCAAAACGCTGGCAGAGAATGCGTTTTCGCTGTTTGCAGATGGTTACACATCCATTGAGGAGATTTATCCATTGCTTTTTAGTTTTTAAAAAATGCCATTCACTATGCGAAAATACACCAAAATAGGTATTGCCATTGTCCATGAAATACAATAAGTTTGTTTATAAAAAAAGGAATGACATGAATACATCGACCGGACCGTCATCGTGCAAACAAAATGTAATTAATGATCAAGCTGTTAACGCTGAAAACCGTTAGCTTACCGGTCGTTTTGTTGAAATGTACATAAAGCATAGCCTGAACCTGAAAAAACTGACGTGTATATGTTTGGCTATTGCGAAAGTGTCCTAAAGACAAATAATTATAGTCAAACAAATTTATACATTATGCCTAAGCGAGTTGATGCCATCATTCGGACAAACCTAATCAAATTCAGAGCTGAAAAGCGGTATTCACAACGCGAGGTTGCACTCGTATTGTCCATATCGCAGCCTTCCTATAATCAAATGGAAACGGGACACACCCGTGTCGCAGCAAGCCAACTGTACGTGTTGGCCAAGTTTTACGATGTTCCCGTTCAGCTTTTTTTTGTAGAGGATGCCAAGCTAAACGATGACTACCAGCGATTGAGCGATGAGAATAGGACGCTGCAGGAGCAAATAACAAGTTATCAGGCGGTCATGGATTTCTATTACAAGCGCGTAAAAGAATTGGAGACAAAAGTGTCGCATTCGGGGCAGAAACGATAGCTCCCCTTGGACAGGCGCCAGCTAAGAAACGGCACACGATAGGTTGGCTTCGGTAAATCCATGATAAAGTAATGTCTATCTAATGGGGTACTGATAACCAATGTTATATGTATTAACAAAAACTAGTGTGATGAAGAAATCCATTCGATATTTAATAATTATTGTGATTAACTGCGCCTTTAACCCCATTGTCTTCGCACAGGGTTTGGGAATAATGAAAGGCGATTTTCTGGAGATTGGCCGTATTGCAGGTACGACACCGCCCCCCAACCCTAATGTCGTCAAGAATCTCTTTTGGTTATTGAGAGACGCAGATGGGCGCGATTGGTATACAGCGAGGTTTCATGATGGAATCTCAATAGATGCATCGTTTTTGACTCCTGCCGTAAGCACAAAAACATGGTGGGAAAGGGATCCACATCATGATATCCAATCGTGGGGAAATGCCTCGGCAACCTATCTTACCATTAATGCTGGCAATGTAGGCATCGGTACGGCTACGCCCCAAGCCAAGCTGGCGGTAAACGGCAATATCCTGGCTAAGGAGGTAAAGGTGAAAACGGACATCTCCGTGCCGGACTACGTATTTGCACCGGAGTACGAGCTGCCTGCCTTGGCCGACGTGGAAGCTTATGTAAAGGAACACCGGCACCTGCCGGAAATCCCCTCTGCGAAGGACATTGAACGTGACGGGCTGGACCTCGCCGAAATGAACCTGCTGCTGCTGAAAAAGGTGGAGGAGCTCACGCTGTACATCGTCGGGTTAAAAAAGGGGAATGAGGAGCACGCAGCTGAAATAGACAGGTTGAAAACAACCGTCAACCAGTTGCTGCAACAGTGAAAAGCTGGTATGACCGGCTTACTCAAAGTTACTCCTTCAAAATAATCGGACGACTCATTGTTTAACCTCGCTTGCGGGTTTTTTTTGTGAATTTGATAGGTGTAGCCTATCAAATTTATAGCCTATGCCTATCAAATTTATAGCCTGGACGTAGTAATCGGACAGCTTCGATTGCTTAGCTTTACTTCCATAGGTGATAGCCTAAACAGCGCTTAAATTATCAGACTTCAAGCTCAGTACCGGGCCGTCAATAATGAAATCAAACAATCAAAAACAGATAACTACCGAATGTATGGGAAGAATACTAAAACCACTGTTCGCCCTCTATGTCTTGATGGGAGGGTTAAGTACAACAAAAGCGCAGACGACGCTGCACGGCAGTTACAAAGCAGTGACCATTGCCCTGGACCAGAACGTGCCGTATTCCAGGAGCCTTATCCTGCTTCATGAAATGTACAACGGGGCGTTGCTGCCCAATAACTACGCGGTGGGCACCATCATGGCGATAAGAGGTGCGGCCAATGCTTATCAGCGGCTCAATGTCGTGGATATCCGCTCGTCATCGGCTTACAATACCACCGCTGCAGCCCTAACGTCGAACGACGGCGATGCTTACGGCGCCACGGCGACGTGGGCACTGAAGACCTGTATGTATAATGGGAAGAAGTACCTTGCCCTGCAAGTGCCCTATCTTGGAGGCCAGCATTCCGGAGGTTACCATTTTGTGGGATGGATCCAATCCAGTGGGGAATCGCTGAAAGCAGTGACCTACGATGTCAACGGCGTGCCGCAAAATCAGAACATATTGACAAATATCGCAGATTACACCCCGAATATGGCAGAACACCACCTGGCCGGTAGATTACTGGTAAACGGCAATGTAGGCATTGGCACCACCAATCCGCAAGCCAAGCTGGCGGTAAACGGCAATATCCTGGCTAAGGAGGTAAAGGTAAAGACGGATATCTCCGTGCCGGACTACGTATTTGCACCGGAGTACGAGCTGCCTGCATTGGCCGACGTGGAAGCTTATGTAAAGGAACACCGGCACCTGCCGGAAATCCCTTCGGCGAAGGATATCGAGCGCGACGGCCTGGATCTCGCCGAGATGAACCTGCTGCTGCTGAAAAAGGTGGAAGAATTGACGTTGCATTTGATTGAGAAGCACCATGAAAATCGGCAGCTTCGGGAACGTTTGACAAACGTTGAACAACAGATAAGTGAACTGATTACAAACCAGAAAAGCCAGAAGCCATGAAGCAAATATTATCTATTGGAATATTGATTTTTTTGGTTAAAGTCGGGTTTGCTCAGACGCAGACAAATACCTTTCCATCGAATGGAAATGTGGGAATAGGTATTCTGGGACCACAGTATAGCATAGACGTTAATAAAGAAATACCTGAGATTCGGCTGCTTGAAACGACATCTGGCAATCGAAGACGATTTGAAGTGAGCGTAGGTCGATTTGGAAATGAAATCACTTTTCTTTCTTCTTATGGTACGGGTGGAAACTATCCATTTGTTTTTCGCTTTGGTGGTGGTGTACAGGAGGTTATGCGGATTACGAGAATCGGCGATGTAGGCATTGGCACCACCAATCCGCAAGCCAAGCTGGCGGTAAACGGCAATATCTTGGCTAAGGAGGTAAAGGTAAAGACGGATATCTCCGTGCCGGACTACGTATTTGCACCGGAGTACGAGCTGCCTGCATTGGCCGACGTGGAAGCTTATGTAAAGGAACACCGGCACCTGCCGGAAATCCCTTCGGCGAAGGACATCGAGCGCGACGGCCTGGACCTCGCCGAAATGAACCTGCTGCTGCTGAAAAAGGTGGAGGAGCTGACATTGCATTTGATTGAGAAGGAACAAATAATCGAGGAAAACTCCCGTAATATCGTCGCACAGCACAAACTGATCGATGATCAAAATACCAACATTCTCCGGCTGCAACGACGTATGGAACATATCGAAAATAATCTGAATAAACCCTTAGACCATGAAGAGAAGTAATAAAATCGGATTGCTGTTCGTATTTGCAGTATCATTACTGCAATCTTACGGGCAAAATAGGCAGGTAATCATCCCTCCCAATCCCGAGGCTGCAGCTCTTGGCAGATATGGAGAATACCCTGTTGACCTTTCTAGTGGTTTGGCAAAAATAGATATTCCATTGTTTCGGATTACTACAAGAGAACTAGATATCCCTGTCAGCATTTCTTATCATGCTTCGGGGATAAAGGTCAATGACATCGCCTCACCTGTTGGAATGGGATGGACCCTCAATGCCGGTGGTGTTTTGACTAGGACTGTCCGCGGCAGGGCAGATGAAGGAACCTTTGGATGGCTACACCAATCTTTCATGAGCACTCAACAGATTTTGGCATCTACTAATACGAGCACTGTCTACAACTACCTGCAGCCTCGAGCCGATGGCAATACAGACAATGAGTCGGACCGGTATCATTTCAACGTAGCCGGCTTGGCCGGTAGTTTCGTGTATGACTCAAATAAGCAGCTCGTCCAGATTCCCTATAGCGATAATCGGATCACTGGCAATATGACATCAGGTTACACGATCACCGGCCCCGATGGAACAGTTTACATCTTCAACGTCCAAGAAAGTACTGCCGTAAACGGCGGCCCATCCGCGGTAACGGCACTTTACTTAAGCAAAATCATTTCTACGTCTAAATCAGATACCGTTGAGTTTATTTATGAGACCGACGCAAGCCATTATAATGATATATACACTAGTTTTATACGGCATACCAACAGTGGCGCTCCTGAGTGGGTGCCCCAGAGTATGTTCGGGTTCAGTACGTCGGTCTTTTTTACAAACAGCACCAAGGTGCTGAGGCGCATTGTGTTTCCGGGTGGGGAGGTTGAAATCTCTCTTTTGGGCGATCGTAAAGACAGACGAAAGAATCGAATACAACGCATCGCGTTGAAGAATAAGGCAGGGGAAACCATTAAGGGTTTCCGCTTTGAGCATAGCTATTTTGAGTCAACGCCGGTACAGCCACCCGATTATTCCAATAGAAACAATAATTTGGATTATAGATTGAGGTTGGACGCACTGCATCTGGAAACAAACACAGGAGCCTCGTTAGGTAAATATAATTTTGCCTACAATTCGGCTAGATTGCCGATTTATTATGCGGGAGGTACGCGGACGAATGCTAAAACACATTTTGGGCAAGACTATTGGGGCTACTACAACGGGGTCACTTCCAATGATAATTTTATACCCACGGTCCCCGGCCTACCTGGCGGGGCGAACCGCAATATCTCGGTTTCACATGCACAGGCATGTATTCTGACGGGGATAACATACCCAACGGGTGGAGTTACCACGTTCACCTATGCGGGAAACCACAGCGGTGAATTGCGCGGGGGACTTCGAATCGCTTCAATTACCGAAAATGCCAATGATGGGACGCCTGCGAAAACACGGTCGTTTGCTTATCAGGAAGGATATCTTACCGATTTTCATGGTTTTTTGTTTTCTCAGAACAACTTTAGTTTCTCTTACTATGTGTCTAACCTCGATCTTAACTATCTAGCACATGTGTCTGTGTCAGATCCGCTGCTTCCGTTGAGCAACAATTCAGGAAACTCGGTTTTCTATCGACTTGTCACCGAGAATATTTCCAGCGCTGGGGTGGCAAACGGGAAAATCGAGTACGAGTATGAGTTTCAAGCGGATAGCGGATATAGTACTGGCGTTTCCGGTCCGCCGGGCGGTTTTCTGGCGCTCCGATACCCTTTTTATATCGCCGGGACCTCATGGGCTCGTGGTCCGTTGAAACGCGAGACGGTTTATAAATCTGTTTCGACTTCCTTTGTGCCGGTTAGGAAAACGGTGCATACCTACAGTCGTTATAAATGGAACGCTATCAAAACGGGGAATAGTGTTTTCGCGAGCTTTCGGTATGTGAATGGTGTGCCTAGCCCAGCTGACGCGAATTCGGCGAGGACGAGGTATCAGTTTTTTGATATCGAAACGCGGCTGGGAGTCAAGAAGTTGACCCGTACGATGGTCACTACCTACAATTCTACTACGGATTCTGTCGTCGAAATGACGGACTACGCCTACGATGGGATGAACTTGGGCCAACCACATTATCAAATGTCAAAAAAGACTACTGCCCGAAGCGACGGAAGCAAAGAAATAGCTTACCACACTTACCCACTGGATTATGGAAATACGTTCGGTTTTATTTATGATATGAAGAATAACAATATTATCAGCAAGCCCATCGAAAGCGTCCTATATAAAGAAGTAGGTAGCACACGGACAATACTAGCGGGTAATATAACTACGTATAAGCTCGGTGGGAGGGGGCTTGTCGATCAACTGCTCGAATTGGAAACAGCTGCTCCATTAGCATTGGGCACATTTAAAATGAGCAACCGGGTGCTTGGGCAATTTCCGTCAGCCGCAAACGGTGGCGGATCCTATTCACCCGATGCACGGTATCAGCCGCGGCTAACTTATAACAATTACGACAGCAGAAGCAATCTGTTGCAAGTAACGGAGATAGGTGGCCCTACCGCCAGCTACCTGTGGTCATATAGCGGCCAATATCCTATTGCTGAGGTTAGAAATGCCGTACAGGGAGATATTGCGTATGCTGGCTTCGAATCGGATGGAAAAGGTAACTGGGTGTACGCTGGGACTGCTGTGGACGATGTGACGGCGCCAGGCGGGCGTCGAGTTTACAGGCTTTCTGCCGGAAGTCTTCAGAAGACGGGGTTATCCCCTTCAAGGGATTACCTGCTAACATACTGGGTACATCCATCAGCGCCTTCGACATTGACGGTATCCGGTAGCTCAGGAGCCGTGATATCGGCTGCCACTGCTTTAGGCACATACCGCGGCTGGACGCACTACAAA
The DNA here is from genome assembly GCF_016533505.1 of Parapedobacter sp. ISTM3. Taxonomy (NCBI): domain Bacteria; kingdom Pseudomonadati; phylum Bacteroidota; class Sphingobacteriia; order Sphingobacteriales; family Sphingobacteriaceae; genus Parapedobacter; species Parapedobacter sp. ISTM3. The sequence continues at coordinate 30,407 of NZ_JAENGN010000025.1, forward strand.
CGTATTATCCGAACCAGTACCTCGGTTACAATTTCAGGGGCAGCGAAGGTCGACGAAATCAGGTTACATCCGCTTGGCGCATCAATGGATACATACACGTACGATCCGGTGGTGGGGGTGACCAGTCACGCCGACGCTTCAGGTAGTATGAGGTACTATGATTACGATGGGTTCGGAAGGCTGCGCCGTATCCGAGATCAAGAGGATAAGATTGTGGAAGACTATAGGTATAATTACCGAGGCAACTAATAAAGGAACATCATGAGAAGTGTATTCATATACCATATTGTTATTGTCGAAAAGTTATTTTTGATTGTTACGGCATTTGGTCTGATGTCGCCGCAGGTTGCTTTCGCACAGTCGGCCAATCCCACGTACAGCAGTTATTCGGGCCAGTCTGAGCTGAGCGGGACGCAGAGCGTGCGGCTATTGCCGGGCTTCCATGCCCCGGCGGGGAGCACGCTGCGGGTGTTCATCGCATCGGATACGGATCTGCTGGGCACGGTGAGCGGGAACCAGAACTACGTGCAGAAAACGGTTTACCTCCGGCCGGTTGGCTCACCGGTGAAGGTGTCCGACGCGATGCGTGACATCGTGTACTACGACGGGCTGGGCCGTCCCCTGCAGGAAGTGCAGGTGCAGGCTTCGGGGGGCAGCGGGTTCAAGGACCTGGTGAGGCCCATCAGCTACGATGCGTACGGGCGGCAGGAATACCAATACCTGCCCTACGCGACGGCCACGGGCGTGGGTGGAGCGTTCAAGGCGGGGGCGGTGGCGCAGCAGGGCAGCTACTATGCAAATTCATCAACGGTTCCGGCCGGACAGACCGCCCACTCGTATCCCTACAGCCGCACGGTGTTCGAGCCCTCACCGCTGAACCGGGTGGTTGAGCAGGGCTTCCCGGGCGCGGTTTGGCAGCCGGCGGGAAGCCGGGGGACGGGTTCGGGGCGGACGGTTATGACGGCCTACGCGGCAAACAACCTGTCGGCGTTCGCCGACCCCGCCAGCACGCGCAAGGTGGCCAATTACCGCGTCACACTCGACGGCAACGGTGTGCCGTCGCTGGTGCTCAGCGGCGCCTATGCCGCCAACCAGCTGTACGTTACGGTGACCAGGGACGAAAACTGGACATCCGGCCGGGCCGGCACGGTGGAGGAATACACGGACAAGCAGGGGCGGCTGCTGTGCCGCCGGACGTTCACGGGGGGGACGGCGTCCTCGGCGCTGGTGAGCACGTATTATGTCTACAACGACCTGGGGCAGCTGTCGTTTGTGCTGACGCCTGAGATGAACCCGGACCGTGGGGAGACGCAGCCCAGTGCGGCGGATCTGGACCGGTTTGCCTATCAGTACCGCTACGACGGGAGGGGGCGGGTGAAGGGCAGGAAGGTGCCGGGCAAGGACTGGGAGTTTTACGTGTACAACGCCATGGGGCAGGTGGTGATGACGCAGGACGGACGGCAGCGGTCGGAGAAGGATTCCGGGGGGAAGGAATACATGGGGTTTACGAAATATGACGGACAGGGGCGGGTGGTGATGGCCGGGGTTGAAAAGGGCCATGCCGGCGGTACGCATCCGGCTGCTGCGGCCGATTATGCGCAGGGAATCGTCAACGGGCACAATGCGCAGTGGGAGGAACGTTCGGTGGCGGCCGGGAACCTTCACGGCTACACCAACCGGAGTGTGCCCTTCGGGGACGAATCGGGCAACCCGCCGAGCATGGATGTGCTGGAGGTGCATTATTATGATCGGTATGACGGCATCCCGGGATTGCCTCACAACCAGTCGGGGAGCCACAGCAAGCTGGTGCACGGCAAACTGGTTGCCAGCAAGGTGAAGGTGCTGGGCACGGGCACGTACCTCTGGACGGTTTACTACTACGACGACCGGGGCAACGTGGTGCGGGAGTGGCGGCAGCACCTGCTTGGCGGCAGTCCGGCTGCCACGAAGTTTGACGATATCCTCCGGGAATACAGCTTTACAGGCCGGGTGACCAGGGAGACCAGGAGGCACCACACGACGAATGGTTCCACGCCGGAGGTGACGGTGGTGACCGAATACGAATACGACCACCGCAACCGCCTGGCGAACACCTGGAAGCGGGTGAACACCGGCACGCGTGTGCTGCTTTCGAAGAATGAATACAACGAGGTGGGCCAGCTGCGCCACAAGCGGCTCCACAGCACGGACGGGGGCAGCAGTTACGGACAATCGGTGACCTACGGCTATAATCCAAGGGGCTGGCTGGCGGATGCCAATGCGCCGCTTTTCCGGGAGGAGCTGGGATACAACGCCGGGAGCTCGCCGCAGTACAACGGGAACATCTCGAGCCAGCGCTTCACGCGCCACAACGCTGCGCAGGCCCTTCACACGGAAGTGTACAGCTACAGCTACGATGCGTTCGGCCGGCTTACGGAAGGGGTGATGGGCGGGGGCAAGGGCCGCGAGACACTGGGCTACGACAAGAACGGCAACATCAGGACGCTGGTGCGTACCGATGCGTCGGCAGCGGTGGTGGACAACCTCACGCTGAACTACACGGGCAACCGGCTGGTATCGGTGGCGGACGCGGTCACCGCCACTGCGTCCCCGGATTACCAGCTTCCTGGTACGACGGGCTACACGTATGACGCCAACGGGAACATGAAGTCGAGGGTCAACAGCGGGAGCGGCCGGACGGCGAACAATATCACGGGCATCACCTACAACCACCTGGACCTGCCAATCAGTGTGACGGCCACGTCGGGCAACGTGACGTACGTATACGATGCCTCGGGGCGCAAGCTGCGGAGCACGGGGGGCATCGTGGGGCAGACGCGGGACTACATCGACGGCATCGAGTATTACAATGGCACGATGGAGCTTATCCACACGGAGGAGGGGCGTATCCTGCGGAGCGGCAGCACCTACACGTACCACTATTTCCTCCGGGACCACCTGGGGAACAACCGGGTTGGGTTTGCGCAGGGCACGAACGTGACGGCTCCGAACTTCACGATGGACTACTACCCGTTCGGGCTGCAGTACCGGGAGGCGGTTCGCCCGGGCAATCCGAAAAATAACTATCTTTACAACGGGAAGGAGTTGCAGGACGGGCTGAAGCAGTATGACTACGGCGCAAGGTTCTATGACCCGTACATTGGCAGGTGGGGAGCGGTGGACCCGCTGGCAGATGAGTTTGACAATGTGTCGCCCTATAACTATGCTCTGAATAATCCTTTGCGGTATATCGATCCGGATGGGATGGCTGCATCGGACACCACGATAAGAGACGGGGGATTTCTTCAGGAAGTATGGGTTAGAGCGAATAACTTCCGTTGGCCGACTTGGACATACCATATCCCAATCTTAGGTGCAGCCGCCGAAAGTGGTAACAATCTTGCCGATGGTAACTACTTGCTATCGGCAGGGAATTTCGGAACTTCATTGGCCGAGTTATATACAGCGGGATTATTAAGTGAAGTTAAAATCGGTACTTCGCTAACCAAAGAGACCGTAAATACGGTTAGTAGAAATACCACTCGAAACATTGCAAAAAAGATACATGCAGGTAAGCAGGGTAAACATATTTTGGGGCACAATAACTATCAAAAAGGCAAGAGTGTTTTGAAGTCTGATGCCCAACAACTCTTGGACGATTTCCATGCGGGCAAAGTGAAGGTGTCAGAAGCAATAGACGAAGTGAAAACAAGAGTTGATTTCGGAAAAGTGATAGGTGATTATATAAATCCGCAAACCGGGGCTGCGATGCCAACAACAAAGGGCATTATAGTGAATAGTCACACAGGTGCTCATATCATCCCAGCGCGACCATAAAGACATTAAAATGAACATGAACGAGATAGAAATAAGGCAAGCGCTATTGATTTCAATGCAGAGGGCATTGTGGGGGAAAATCTATCCTTCTATAAGAGCAGTAGCTGTTGGATTTGAAGATATCCGCAAACTTAAAGTCATTTGTTATCTGGACAGGGAGCCAAGAGACGAAGATTATGAAAATCTTGGTGAAGTGACGGCCGAAGTGTGTGCCGATATTGACTTTAAGGAAGTTGAAGAGCACTGCGTTTACTCTGTTAAACCCTTCTCTCAATTAAACAGCTTAGCATCTTGGGTTTACATAAGAAAAGAAGAATAATAGCCCAGTATCGGGAATAGATTGATTGAGCCCGGCCGCCCAACGCGCCGGGCTTTTTA